>NZ_DATNPA010000549.1:0-6848 GCF_036703385.1 Allocoleopsis sp.
GCCATTTTGAGAAAAAGTGCAGGTTACTGGGTTGCTTTGTGTCTGGAAAATGGGTTAGTAGGTCAAGGTAGTAGTCAAGATGGAGCAATTTCTCAGCTTAAAGAGGCAATAGACTCTTTTCAAATGGTTTATCAAGTTGAAAAGGATTTAACCCCTTGTTAACCGACCAACAACATCCTTCCATCCGCCAGGTATTGTTGATTTTTTCAAAAGAGCGATCGCACCTTGTTAATTCTCCTCATGTGCTGCGAGCAATGCCCACCCGACTAACTAAACATTGCCATTACCGTTATCACCAACAATGGAACGGATGCCCTCAATCGTTGCTGGAATACTGCGAGGGTCCATGAACATCACTTTGCTACTATCGCTACTGCCAATCTTCATCCCCATATCTAAATAATTCTGAGCTAATAAAAACTGGAGTGCTTCTTGAGCATTAGGGTCACTTTTCAGCGTCTTGGCAACAATTTGCAGCGCCTCAGCAGTTGCTTGTGCTCGCAGAACTTGCTGCTGGCGTTCTGCCTGGGCTTTAAGCACGATCGCCTTTTGTTGACCTTCTGCTTCCAAAATCGCCGCCTTTTGCCGCGCTTGAGCATCGAGTTCTAGGGCTTCCGCTTTCCCTCTAGCCGAGTTAATCGCAGACTCTCGTTCCCCCTCAGAAGTCAAAATTGCCGCCCGCTTACGACGTTCTGCCGACATCTGCAACTCCATCGAATCTTGCACGGCTTTGGATGGGATGATATCACGCAGTTCTACCCGTGTGACTTTAACCCCCCAAGGGTCTGTTGCTTCATCCAATTCCCGCAGCAGGGTTTCATTAATTTCCGACCTAGCGGTAAAGGTTTGATCGAGTTCTAGCTGACCCATTTCTGCACGAATTTGAGTGAGCACCATGTTCTGCATGGCTAAGCGGAGATTTTCCACTTTGTAATAGGCTTTCTCCATATCCATAATCCGCCAGTATACGACTGCATCAGCGGTGATGGACACGTTATCGCGGGTAATACATTGCTGCGGAGGCACATCTAAGACTTTTTCTCGAATCGTTTCCTGAAAAACCACGCGATCCAAAACAGGAACAAGAAAGTTAATACCGGGTTCTAGTTTCTTGCCACTATATTTCCCCAATCGTTCAACTAAGGCTTCGTTCCCTTGATTGACAATCTTAACGGAGCTGGCAAGACCTGAAGCACCCAGAACCAATGCAATCATCCAACCAAAAAATTCCATTTTAAGTCACCTAAGAGTTTTGAGTAATAGTCCACAGCTGGCGCTGGATAAGAGTTCTGAAATCGATGTTTGAGCTAAATGCTAAAAATCCGGATGCGGAGTGTAATTTTTTAGAGAGGGCTAGCGATCGCTCTTTCCCATGTCCTCCTAGAAGCTTTGGCTTGGGCAATTGCACAAAAAAAGCCCTGAATTCAGGAATGCAACAGGCTTTTTGGTACCACGATGAGAGTATTGCCTTCGCGTCGAACGATGTAGACTTTTTGGTTAGGCGCGATCGCTTCTAGTTCATCCTCACAACGTGCCCTCCAGGAATTACCTTCGTAAATTACCCGACCTGTTTGCCCTGCTGCTATTTCTGTCAAGGTTTGGGCTTCCTTTGCATCCAAATTTTTAGACGCCTTCGGATGCGGCAGGAAACGGCGGGATAGCCAAACCAGCGCTGTTGACAAAAAGAGCCACAGTACCACTTGCAACGGAAACGCCGTCGGCAACATCCACGCCACCATAGCAACCACAAAGGCACTCAGTCCCATGAGGAAAGCGACCAAAGCCGTTGGCACAAACAGCTCTATTGAACAAAGAATCGACCCTGCCAGTAGCCAGAGCATCCAAGGACTTAGCAATGGCATATCCACCATCCGGTATCGCAAGCGTTTATATCAGTAGATCCAAGAGTTGATCGATTAATTCCAGTTTCTGTCGGCATCAGGATCTGTGCCCATTGACAAGTCTGCCATGTTTAAATGAGGTTTCTGGGCGCAAAAACAAGGTTTGTATTGATTCTTTGAGTTTCTTTTTAAAGGGATTAGGCATCATCGGGGAAAATAGGGAAAAATTCGCTCACCTAGCTCCAATTTCTCCTAGCGAGCTCGTCGTTGACCAAACGAGGAGTGAGCTTGCCAGGATGGGGGCATCGAGAGAAGATAGGGAGTTGGTACTCGCTGTCTCGGCTGGCTCCCAGTTAAGTGAATACCCTGACTACAGTAGCCAACGCTTGCCTTCCCCTAAACTCTTCTTTTGCCGATCAACTTAATGCTTGTTTCTAAGCCGTGTTAAATTTATGAGCAGTTCCAAGCCGCTGATGAATCGCTATCTCTGGGCAGTTGGTGCAGCTGCCATGCAGATTCCTGCTGGAGAATTAGTCAAAGATCGATATGAGGTCGTTGCTCCACAAATTTGGCGAGATACGCAGCCGGAACTGCTACCAGAGTTTCCTGATCAAGTGAGTAGCGATGTTCTCACGTACCTGCATTTGTATCCACAACGCATCCATGTTCCTGAGGTATATGGCGTATGCGAGTTGGGCAATTCGGTTGTCACATTGCTAGAGAATGTCCCGATTAATCCTAGCGGAGAGCCGTATCCCTCCATCAAGTCGATGTGGACGCAGGTTCCAGCCGTGCGTCAGGTTTATTGGCTCTGGCAGATACTGGAACTGTGGACGCCATTAGCAGAAATGGGTGTGGCTTCCAGTCTCTTAGTAGCGGACAATCTGCGGGTTGAAGGCTGGCGGGTGCGACTGCGGGAACTGTATGTTGACGCTGTTGATGACGCTGAGCAAGAAGCCTTGGTGGCATCGTCTACAGGTGGCGGGACAAGCTCATCAGAGGTATTGGAAAGCGAAAAATTGGCTGGTGTCAGTTCCACCCTCCTAAGACGCCCCAAGAAAGCGAGTCTGCAACAGCTAGGAGAGTTTTGGGCCTCTTTGTGTTCTAAGGCAGCCATGTCTGTGGCGTCCCGGTTGCAAGCGATCGCACAGAAGCTGCAAGGCGAGGAACCTTCCTTAGAAGAGATCGCCACTGCTCTCAATAAGCTATTGCTAGAACAAGCCGCTCGACAGCCTCTGCGCTTGAAGATTGCGGGTGCTACAGATATCGGTCTTGTGCAAAAGCACAACGAAGATAGCTGCTATCCCACGATGGCAGACTTACCCACAGACCTCAGCTTGCCTCGTGACCCTCTTATTCCCCATCTATCCATCGTTTGTGATGGTATTGGTGGACATGAGGGCGGGGAAGTGGCTAGCCAGTTGGCGGTGCAGTCCATTAAACTCCAAGTGCGGGCGCTCCTAGCCGAGTTAGCAGAAGACCCGGAACTGATGACACCGGAACTGGTGAGTCAGCAGCTAGCAGCCATTATTCGGGTGGCGAATAACTTGATTGCCTCTCGTAATGATGAACAAGAACGAGAGTCACGGCGTCGTATGGCAACGACGTTGACCCTGGCACTCCAACTTCCGCAGATTATGAAGATGGCGGATGGTCAGGGTAACGCTCACGAACTCTACATCGCCAGTGTTGGGGATAGCCGTGCATACTGGCTGACGCCCCGCTACTGCCAAAGGTTGACCGTGGATGATGATGTGGCAACACGGGAAGTGCGCCTAGGTCGCAGTCTGTATCGTAAGGCGTTGCAGCGCCCTGATGCTGGAGCACTGACTCAAGCTGTGGGAACGAAGGATGCTGAGTTACTACGTCCAACAGTACAACGATTTATTTTGGAAGAAGACGGTTTGCTGTTGCTGTGTTCCGATGGTCTAAGCGACAATAACCTACTCGAGCAATTTTGTGCTGACTACCCACGAAACGTTTTTAGCGGTAAGCTTTCTCTAGAAGCAGCTGTCGAGTCGTTAATTGACCTCGCCAATCAACACAATGGTCAAGATAACATTTCAGTTGTCCTCACCTACTGTGCCGTTTCTCCCCAATATCCGGTAGTTCTGAATCTTGGAGAAATCCCTGTCGGCACCAAGGATTACACGTTTATTCTGGATACTGAATTTTCTGGATTACGCCAGGACTATGAGTCGGATGAACCTGAACTCATTGAGGAACCCGAACCCGTTGCGGAAACCTCAAAAGGTGAATGGTTCAAGGTGATTATTGGAGTTGTGGGAGTATTACTGGTGCTCTTGTCAGCGGGTGCGGCCTTATTGACGGCTCAGTGGCTGATTAATCCAGAGGGGTTTAATAAGATGCGCGATCGCCTGTTCCAAACGGAGCGTATGAAGATTTCTCCGTCTTCCTCTGTCCCAACACAACCCCCCAAAGAGTGAGAGACCCAGAAACAGAGACACACGAACGCAACGACATGAATCTCTATCAAACTCTGGTCATTCCCTCACCTTATTACTTTAATCCTTGTGAGGATTAGTTGAGTCGGGTCTTTGGAAGGAACCCTGCTGTGCAAGAATAGAAAGGTTGTCTGGGCAAGTTTCGGCTTAATTCAGGCTATTAAAGAGAACACGAGCTTCATCTATGAAAGTTGGCGATCGCGTCCGTATTAACAAATCTGTCATTGTTTACCACCATCCCTCTCATAAAAATGAACCTTTTGATGTTAAAGGGCTAGAAGGAGAAGTGATCGGAATCGTTGTCGAGTGGCAAGGCAGACCTGTGAGCGCTAACTTGCCTGTGCTAGTCCAATTCGATAAAAAATTTCGTGGTCACTTCCGGGAGGATGAGGTAGAAATCATCTCGTAACTCCACGCACATCCCCTCAGGGCTTAAGTCTCCGCTTCTCTTCTGTAATTCAAGAACAGACAAGAGCAGATGCACAAAGGGGGTTCAATACCCCTGTTTTGTGTTTTATTGACTAATGGGTTAGCTTATGCTATGTATAGCAGTCGCCAAGGCTATTAGGACAAATGTCCCAAAGCCAATTGTCAATCCAAGCTTTTGTAATGTCCTAACCGTTGTGGCGGTTGCTATACCTAAATAAAAGTGATGGAATAGTCTAATCCCACTTTTGTCACTGCAACTTTGGCTGTAGCGGTCTGCTTGCAGCAGCGCCAAACGCTAGCGCTAATCCATTTCCATTTCCCGATGTTCTTGGACGGTGAGTGGTTGTTGCTTTTTTCCGCTCACCTCTCAGGAGACGGACTTGCGGCGACAAAACCAACCAAACAGGTTGATGTCTCCTTGCATTTTTTGCAACTCCTGCTTGTGGCGTTCAGCAGTGACGCGATACCACTCACAGTAGCGTTCATGCTCCTGCCGATATTGCGCTTCCCGGTGAAACTCGTGAGCGAGTTGGTAAGTGGCAAAGATATCAGCCGGTGGGGGAGGCGCTGGGACAATGAATTGGAATTTTTCTGGCATTCCTGAATAAGAGTAAATAAAGGCCGGTGGAACGGTAGGCAATTTTCCGTTTGTTTCCAGCACCTTCCTCCATAGTATTTAATTTTTAATTTTCAGTTTTGTAAATCACAGCCAGCCTCGGAGGCGATAAACGGCCATTCCGATGTATTCCTTAAGCGCACGAGTCGTTCTGTCGATGCGCTCTGTATCTGGTATCAGACTCAACATAATGGCTTGAGCGCTGCTGTTCGGCTCCTCAAGCTCTTGTTGACTGACCAAGAAATCGGTGGGAGCGGGAATAGCGTCAATCCCCTGGCGTTGGAAAATCCGGAGCGATCGCGGCATATGCATCGCCGATGTTACTAATAAGATGCGGCGGATACCTCGCTCCTGGATAATTTTCTTCACATTGACAGCATTTTGGTGCGTATTGAGGGATGTGGGGTCTTGCAGGATCGCAGAGGACGGAACACCTACAGTTTTTAGGATTTGAGCCATATCCGCTGACTCGGATGGCCCACCTCCCCGCCACTCAATACGGCCCCCTGACGCAATCACCAAGGGAGCCTTACCTTCACGATAGAGTTGGGCACCGTAAAGGACGCGATCGCCTTGTTCACTCAAATCTACTCCAGGTCGCGGCGGAAAGGCAGATTTTGTCGCACCGCCTAAAATCACGATTGCATCAGCCGTTGGTACTGTTTTAGGGGGGAGCTGCTGCCACTCTAAGGATTGCACCAAGCCATTGGCGACCCAACTATTGCTGGCTAACAATAACACCATCAAAGCCAAAGAAATGGGAAACGGCACCCAGCGAGAGCGTCGCCACCACATCACCAAAGCCACAACCATCAATATGCAAGCAAGTCCCAATGGGTACAGGAACAAGGGCAGCAGCTTGGAGAGGAATAAAAACATGCTTGTCGGGTCTAAGGGTTAGAACCACACTCGACTAGGTAAGAGAGGATTTTACCGTCTCAAAAACCCGCCAAAAAGTACCTGAGAACTTTGTGTACGCTTCCTCGCTCTACTATCTCTCCGCTGTTTGGCTAAACGAAGCCCACTCACTTTGTATTCTCCGTCTACTATATCGATTTCCTTTTCTTCCTCTGGTTCCACCACTCTGGGGCCTTCCGAGCTTTTCCACCAACCCATCGCCCAACCCCCAGCGATGCCTCCAGCAAAGCCAAGTAAGATACTTAAGGGCACAGGGTATCCCAGGAAGAAAAAGCAGAACAGAAAAAACAACCAAAGTCTCAAACCGGTTCCAGTGGAGAAACCTGTGAACAGACCGGGCTTTGATTTGTTACCTTTTTTGTCACTCATCACGAGTCAGCCAGTGAAGGGGATTGATTACCAAGTCTCGCACTTTCAAACAGAAAGTCTCGCAGCATCACAACAATTTTATAAGAAGCAGGCAGGAAAACCCTACCCCTTGTGATGTGGCAGTTAAGATGTTGCGATCGCGAGTGGGTCCTCACTCCTTCGGGGAGGTAGAGTTCATACTTGTCCAGTCTCCTGAGGGGATGAATGCAG
>NZ_DATNPA010000550.1:0-19226 GCF_036703385.1 Allocoleopsis sp.
CGGTGTCCCGGTAGGAACGCAAATCGCCTGACTATCTTGCATGAGAACCGGCATTCCCATTACCTTGACTCGCAATGCAGCTATCACCCAATTGCCAATAATGCAGGGGCCAACGTTAGCGGGTGGAGGGGGATTGGCACAGCCTGCGATCGCATATGGGGGGCCTTGCGTTGTCACCGGCATTCCCATCACCCGCACTCTAGGATTGGGGACGGTAGGTTTTGCCTGTCCTCCATGAGCGCAAATCACTGTAGAACCAACATTGAGTAGAAAACCAGGCATATTAGCACCTCTTTACATCACTTCCAACGCACCGTTATTCACATTCACACCAATCGGAGAAAGCTTAATATTGGCAATGGGATAACTCAGTTCAATTCCCGACGATGCAATCTTGACATTGGCTGGCGTACTACTCATTTCAATGCCCGACGAGCTAATCTTTGTTGTTGCTGGGGTATTCGCAATTTCAATTCCTGAAGAAGTCGTTAACTTTACCGTGGCTGGATTGCAGTTGAGTTCGATACTGTTAGCCGTCATTTTAACTTCAATCGCACTTTCTTTGAGTTGGATACTATCCCCCGCAATCGTAACCGTCGAGGATTCCCCATTCTTTAATTCAATAATTTCTGCCATGAGTTTGGCAGTCGTTTTGTTGTTATTATTCAGTTCAATGCCATCGGCATTAAAGACCATTTTTAGGGGTTTATCTACCACTGGCTTATCAACTTCAATCGTTAACCCTTTGTTATTCCCTAAATTGCTTAAAGTAATTGTAATACCATCAGTTTTAAACACCTGAACCTTAACGGGATCTTCTACTTTGGCGTTTTGCGGCAATTCATTTTCACCCCAAAAACAACCACTCCAAATTGGATAATCAGGGTCGCCACCTTCAAATTCCACCCAAACATTGGCGTCAATCGGTGGAATCGTAAAAAAGCCAATATCTTTACCTGCATAAGGAGTGCAGGGCAATGCCCAACTTTGGCGTCCCTCTCCGAAAATTGCGGGAACGCTAACTTGAATTCGACCTAAATTTAAGGGGTCTTTGTTCTCTGTTACTTTACCGCGATATTTTCCGAAAAATTGTCTCATATTGACACCCTTTGTGTTGTGGTTCCGAGTCCTTCGCGGGTAATGGTGAAATTCTGTTTATATTCCCCCTTGCTAATTTTGTGGGTGACATTTTTGACGTAATAGTATCCGTCGTAGCTGTGTCCTACCCCTCGCAAACCCACCAATCCTCGTAATTGCAGCAAGCCCCCGTAGCGCAGGGTATCAAGTTCTCCTGTAACTGTGACCACATCATCCACAGAACGGTCGGTTATTGCTTGGGCGTGGGCGTCTGCTTGGGCGGTTTCTCTGCCGGTTTGGCGAAACTGTTTGAGGCGTCGATGAGATTGCTGAGTGAGTGCGGCTTGCTTGGCTAATTGGGGGCGATCGCTGTTATATTCCTGTACGGGTCGGATTTTGTTCGTTTTGCGGTCTTGAACGCTTCCCTCTACGGCTGTTGCTGCTAAGGCATTATTCTGAAAGTTGATCGAGTTCACATTACTAAAAGAACCCATATTCACGCTTAATGCCTTCTGCGCTTGACCTTTACGCTGTGGTGGTCCCCAGTAGGCGGTGTTACTCCCGGATGCGGGGCCGGGAATGACGTAGAAGACGTAGGCAAAGCGTTGTGCGATCGCTTTAAGATACTCTAGATCGGTGCCTTGTTGAGAAGGAATTCGTTCATTTCGAGTGGGTTGATCTCTTACGGGGGGATTCACAACTTGGGGAATTAAACCGTATTTAGAATAATTACTAACTAACAGACGAGCAATGGTAGCTTCATCTTGAGCCGTATGTTCTACCGATTTTTCTTCTAAATCCATCATGACGCTGACATCTTCACCCGTAATGGTGAACGTAGAACCCCCTGGCGTCATACTCGGTGAAAGCTGCTGATTTGTAATAACGCCATCCATCAAGACTTGAGCCGTTGCGCCCATTGTCACGACTAAAATCACCCGATTAAACACTTGGAAGAGAGGATTTTTAATCAGTTGGTAATCCTGCAAATCATTGCGTCCAGCCCGTCCCCCCCGAAAGATTATTTGAAAGCCAGAAGACCCTTCATCGCTATAAGTAACTTCAACACTTTGAATCGCTTCCATCAGCAACCGAGGAGCAGGTTTAGGTTGATTCGCACCAATTAACAAGGTAAGGTTAATTCCCAGCGGCATCGCAACCTCCTCAAACCTGCGGCATTGGGATGCGGATTGTCTCCCCAATTTCATCCGTGAGTTCGGTGGGATTCAGGGTGTTATTAGCATCACACACCTGCCAAAATTGCTCGGCATCCCCTAAGGTATTATGAGTAATTAAATCTAAGCGATCGCCTTCTACTAGCATGAATTCTTGTAACAACGGCATCGCTTGCCCCTGCGGTAAAAAACGACGACGTTTGTATGCAATTTTGCGTCCATCTGGAGCCGTGTATTGTGCCGTTTCTAAGTTGTAGTAGCGGCTAGTATGCTCAAACATAGTTTTGTAATTAAATATGAATCCAAAAATGAACAGATGAATGTCTTAAAGACGTTGATTAATATTGACTCCTGTGATGGCAGCAGGATTACTAACACTGCCTTTAACTGCCATCCGTTCTTTACTTTTGTGATGGGCGAGGAATAATTTTGCTCCCTGTTTCCCCCACGGTAAATCGTTGTAGTTCAAAACGCGCAAACTCAAGGATACCTTAGCCCGAATGGGGTTGAGATTAACATCATAAGCTTCTTCTGTAATACTGAAATCAGTGAGACGGACAGGAAGTACCCGTTTATTCCCCCAAACGAGCAACGTCATCGGGGCTTCCATTGGCACCATTTCAATCATGCCCCGCTCTAACTGCTGCATGTTGGAAACCACTTGTGTGCTTTGGGGATAAATTAGAGTTTCCAACGCAGAGAGTTGAGGATAGATACCCAATTCAACCGCATTTTTTTCTGCAAGTTCGAGTTGATCTGTAGCATCTAGTTCAACATCGAGTTTGATAGTTTCTACAGGCGCTCCTTCCAGGCGCAAAGCTTCAACTTTCGCACCGTCTCCTCCACCCGCTACTTGCGGCTGAAGGGTTCGTGTTAGTGTCTCTGGATTGTACTGGAATGTGACTGTGCTGACGACTCTATTTGTAGATGAATCGACAGCAACGATCGCACCCTTGGGTAATTTTGGGGAACCAGGGAAAGTCGTCACGAGGCACTATTCCTTCGCTTAAATAGGGCTTTTATCTTGCTAGAGCATGACCTTACAGCACCCTAATCCTTACAGACAATTATCTGCAATCATTATTTTTTAATCAATTATTTTGGAATTGTCCAGATAAAGGTTTGAACTTGAGCTTGATAAACAGTTTTAGTGAATTCTGAATCAGACTAATATAGCACCTGATTGCCAATTTCACCTACGTTGTTAATTTTTTATAGGTTTTAATATTTTTTGTCAAAACTTAATTTTAGTTTATTTTACGAGATTTTATTGGCGTTTCGATGAGTGCGTTGCATAATTGGAAGCAGTTGGTGTGGAGACAGGATTATGCCTATTATCATCTTTTGGCTGATTGTCGTTCCCGTTACTTTGGCATTCATGCTCGGTTTTATGGCAAATTTGTTCCGCACTCTGGCTAGCCAAGCCACAAAAGCTGAAACATCCAGCCCACCTCCTACAACAGAATGAAGAATGATTGTCTTCATCTAGCTCTTTGCCGACATTTGAAACGGTTCAGGAAGCTAGCTCCTAGAGGGAACGATTATGTAAAGATTGATCAGTATAAAAACTCACCGATAGAATCCTATTGGATTCTAAAAATTAAACCCCCATTGCTCTTAGATTCAGATACAAGGGGGAGCTGATATTCGGCAATTTTTCTATTCGTAGGGGAAGATTAATTATCAGGGGATTCTTGTTTAGATGTTGGAAGACAGGTAAATTCAGACCCCAACGGTTTAAAACCCAATTGCTCTTCAATGATAGCGCGCAGGTTAACTTCAGAGGGAAAGGAAATTCCTAACCATTTCTGAAGCTGTGTTTGCGACCAACTAGCAAACAGAGCAAACGGAGATACCACCATAATGATGAAGTGGTATACCAGGTTAGTTGCGATGATTGTCTGATCATTGGGTTGTGCATTGAACCAACTCCAGAATTGCCAGCCACTCCGAAAGCTAGCAATCCAAATCCAAACAACAGAGGCAGCGGCTAAAAACACTAGTAAAAAAAGGAACCAAAGAATATTACCAATAAAACTCAATGTTTTCCAAATAGCATAACTATATGAAATGCCATCTTCTTCACTCCAATGACTTAACAATTTAGTCGATTGATACAAGCTTCTATCCGGTTGATAAGGGATAATGTTCATTCCTGAATCTCTCAAGCTGTTTTGTTAAAGTTTAACACTGGATAACTGTTAAAAGCTGAACTTTAAAAAGTTTAATTATAGTAAAAATTCAGGTATTCTGAGGTGACTAAATAACTCCGCCCATAAACCTGTAGAGGAGGGTAATGAGTAGGAACAAACTCTTCTCTGTTCCCTCCCTTTCTTGTTCCACCCTGACTCCTGGGATACCCAGCATCGGTGAAGAAGCGCTCGCCTCCCCCCACCCCTCCCCTCACCTTGATTATCATGATCAATAATGAAGGGGGGTACGGCTAGTCAAAATCTGACTGGAGTCGGAATGTAAGTTACTTTAAAGTTTTTTACGTCTTCATTTGTCCAAAGTCAAATAATCTTATGTTTCCCCCAGATAAGCTTTACGAACGGTTTCATTCGATTGCAAGTCTTGACGGGTACCTGCCAGAACAATTTGACCCGTTTGTAGGACATAGCCTCGATGAGAGACGGTTAATGCCATCCGGGCATTTTGTTCAACCAGTAAAATTGTGGTTCCTTGGGCGTTAATATCTCGAATAATCGCAAAAATTTGGCTGACTAGCATGGGAGCTAAACCCATACTCGGCTCATCTAACAATAATAGGCGGGGTCGTGCCATCATTGCTCGTGCGATCGCTAGCATCTGTTGTTCACCACCACTCAACGTTCCCCCTTTTTGATTGATTCGTTCTCTCAGGCGAGGGAAAAGATGCAAGGCTTTTTCTATATCGGATTTAATGCCAACCGAGTCCTGGCGGGAGAAAGCCCCCATTTCCAGGTTTTCTTGCACCGTCATCCGAGGAAAAATTAGACGCCCCTCAGGACTCTGGGAAATGCCTAAACGGACGATCGCTTGTGCCGATAGTGACTCCAAAGAACTCCCTTCAAATAGGATTTTACCCTGACGAGGTTTCAACAGCCCTTGAATCGTGCGAAGCGTGGTTGTTTTACCCGCTCCATTACTGCCGATCAAGCTAACAACTTCGCCCTGTTCAACGTTGAGAGAAATGCCTTTGAGAGCATGGATATTGCCGTAGTAAGTGTGAAGGTCTTTAATTTCCAGCACTGCTATCTTCTTCCTTACCCAGATAAGCCTCAATCACACGGGGATCAGCCTGAACTTCGGCAGGCGTTCCTTCTGCAATTTTAGAGCCGTACTCCATCACACTAACCTTGTCGCTAATGCCCATGACCACCTTCATATCGTGTTCGATCAGCAAGATACTCAAATTCAATTCATCCCGGATGCGATGGATAAAACGAGTTAAATCAGCCGTTTCATTAGGGTTCATCCCAGCCGTTGGCTCATCCAATAGCAGGATTTTGGGTTCCGAGGCTAGCGCTCTGGCAATTTCCAAGCGACGCTGATCACCGTAGGAGAGGTTTTTGGCTAACTCCGGCCCTTTTGAGGCTCCTAAACCCACGAAGTCAAGCATAGCCAGTGCTTTTTGCCTTGCTTTACGCTCCTCCAGACGCACGTTTGGGGGACGCAGTAAGGCACCGACTAAACCGGTCTTAAGGCGGCAATGCCTACCAACCAAGACATTTTCTAACACCGTCATGTTATTGAACAGGCGAATATTCTGGAACGTCCGAGCAATTCCCAAGCTGGTTAGTTTGTCAGGAGTTGCTCCGGTAATATCTTGATTCTCCAGCCGTAACTCACCCGATGTAGGGACGTATATCCCTGTGAGCATATTAAAAAAGGTCGTCTTGCCTGCGCCATTGGGGCCAATCAGACTCGCAATGATACCTCTTTCAATCTTAAAATCCACTTGTTTAACGGCGGTCAGTCCTCCGAAGCGCATTGTAAGCTGACGGGCTTCCAGCAGTGACATTATTGGCTCCTTGCGTCGGCTAAAGACTCTTGCGTTGCCTCATTCTCGGAGTGCAGTTCGGCACGATGTAGGGCATCTGGTACCAGTCCCTCTGGGCGGACAATCATCATAATGACTAAGGTTAATCCAAACAGAAACAGACGCATCTGGATCGGGTCAATACTCGTCGCAATAAAGTCTCTCAACGGCGGACTCCCAATATTCGGTAATACGGAAGTATTTAGGAAACTCTTTAAAACTTGCGCCAGTTGGGGGAGATAGAGTCGATCGGCGGACATGATAATAATTCCCCCTAGGATGACCCCACTCATATTACCTAAGCCACCCAAAATTACCATACACAAAATAATCACGGAAACGGAGAAATCAAACACACTGGGAAAGATGGCGCTGATATTAGCGGCGTAAAAAGCACCTGCAAATCCGGAGAATGTTGCGCCCATCGCAAAGGCTAATAACTTTGTTTGAACCAGATTAATTCCCATCGCGCTAGCGGCGAGTTCATCTTCACGGATAGCCGTCCAGGCTCGTCCCAATCGAGAATCTTTCAGACGAGAGATCATAAAGTAGGAAAATACAACCAGGGATAGAATTAAGTAATACCAGGGCAGATAGTCGCTAGCGTCAAAGGTGCCGATGAACGGGAGAGTAGGGCGACCGATGGGGTTGATCCCAGCTTCACCTCCTGTTAGATTAAGGGCGCGATCGCATCCTACTAAACAAATCGCCCGTTCTGGATGACCCACTAAGCTCCCCAAAATTTTAGAGATAGGTTCCTCAATTCGTACCCCGGTTAAATTGCGAAAGACAACAGGAACAATTTCCCCAAAACCGAGGGTAACAATAGCTAGGTAATCACCCCGCAGGCGCAATGTCGGTGCCCCCAGAATTACACCAAAAATTGCAGCAACAACGGCGGCAATGGGAAGTACCAGCCAGAAGTTCCACTCCATGTTGAGCTGCGGCGAGGACAAAAAGCCAGTTGTATAAGCACCGATCGCAAAGAACGCCGCATAGCCCAAATCCAGCAACCCCGCATAGCCCACCGTAATATTAAGTCCCAAGGCGAGCATGATAAAAATTTGGATTTGGATGATGGTGGCGATCCAGTTCGTCTGAGCCAATTGATCAACAAAAGGAAAGATAATCAAAATAAAGGCTAAGGTTACCAGCGTTGCTGCTCTCCTGCGCTCATTGGGTAAACCTTGCAAGGCTCCCATGACTCCTCCAGCTAAAGTGGCAACGACCAGAGCCAAGATACCATACTGAAAACTGTCCGATAGAGCGACTGTTGGTTGTCCTAAAATCGGTGCCAACAGCGCTTGCAACAGGCTAGCGAGCAACAGCCAAATTCCCAATTCTAGCCCTGCGAGCGCGCCGAGGCGCACTCCCTCTTGCGGCGAGAGAATTCTCTTTCCTTGACAGCGCATGAAACCTGCTGCCGAACCCAGCAACCAACCGATTACCGTACCACTCCAACCACCAAATAGTAGTACGGTTAAAACTGCGATCGCCCCTAAAATACCACTCGATTTAATTGTCTTAATAATCTGCTGTGTCATTTTTATAATTTGCCCAAAGAGGAGTTGCAAGTTGCAGGGCGAGCAAGCTAGCAGGTTAGTAGGTTAGAACCTTCAACCTTCAATGTTCAACGTTCAACCTTCAACCTTCAATGTTCAACGTTCAACCTTCAACCTTCAACGTTCAACGTTCAACCTTCAACCCCTCAAACTTTTTCCTGAACATTTTCTCCCAATAAACCCCCTGGTCGGAATGCCAAAATAATCACCAAAACGGCGAACACCCAAGCATTTGTCCAACGGCTAGAGAGATATTGGTCACTTAATGCAGAAAGCAGCCCAATTAACACCCCACCCAACATGGCACCGATGATGTTGCCAATTCCGCCTAACACAGCAGCGGTAAAAGCGCGTAACCCTGCCGTAAAGCCCATCGTAAACACAATAGTGTTGTTATAGAGTCCAACCAACAACCCAGCAGCTCCTGCCAGTGCCCCACCAATTAAAAATGTCAGCGCAATAATCCGATCCACATCGATCCCCATAATCAGCGCCGCATCCCGATTCTGAGCGGTTGCCCGCATGGCTTTACCCAGACGGGTGTACTGCACAAACAGATGTAGCCCCACCATTAACGCCACGGCAACAACCAACACAATTAAGTCTTTGGTGGTAAAGACGATACCAGACTCAATGCCCATAGCTTTGAGAATATCAATACGGGGCAATAAATCAGGAAAGCTTTTGGGTGCCGCCGCATTAGCCCCCATAACTGGGATAAACGATTTAAGTCCACCCCAAAACAATCCCGTATTTTGAAAAATAAACGACACCCCAATGGCTGAGATCAACGGTGCCAGCCGAGGGGCATTCCGCAACGGTCGGTAGGCGTATCGCTCCGTAACAATGTTTAAACCTGCACAAACAACAGTTGCGATAATTAAAGCCACTAACATCGCTGGGATAGCCACTTGCAGGGAAGCACCATCTGTAACCCCAAAGGCACCAATCACCGTGAGGGAGGCAAATGCACCTAACATATACAAGTCCCCATGAGCAAAATTGATCAGCTCAATAATGCCGTAGACCAAAGTGTAGCCCAGCGCAATAATGGCAATGATCCCACCGTTAACGAGACCCACCAAGATTTGTTGAATCAAAACTTGAGGGTCACGAGCGATATCTCCCATAATTCGGGGTATGTCCAACCCAGCAATTGGGCCTAACAAGAGGATCAGGTAGGCGACAAGAAGGTATAGAAGGGGTTTGCGCCATCGTTTCATAGCGGTTGGTCAGAGGTTGCTATAGTGCGTATAGATTATAGAGCGAAGCTTAGACGCGCGTTGACTCGCTATCAGTTATTGTGCAAAGCGCTTGCGGACTAATGTGGCTCATGAATCCGTGATGAGTCCCTAGTCCGTCGAGGGATTATTGGCCCTCAACTCAGGACTAACGACCAGGTAGAGTGAGCTAATGGTGCAACTTACTGCGCCTTGAGCACGCTTACAAACTCCCACTTGCCATTTTTGACAACATTTCCTGACAAAGTAGTAAGGGTTGTGTCGCCATTGGGATCAAAACTCCAAGTACCGAGTACCCCATTAAAGTCTTTGGTATTCAGGACAGCTTCTCGAATGGCGTCACGGTCGTTCTTGCAGACTTTGTTAATGGCATCCACAATCACCTTTGCAGATTCATAGCCATAAGCTGCATAGGCTTCGGGTTCTGCTGTGTATTTTTTCTTGTAGCTCTCATACCACTTTTGGCCTGTCCCCTTTAGCTCTTTGGCTGGCACGCCGCCAAAGGTGGCATAAACGCCTTCTGCATCTTTACCCGCCGCATCAATCAACGCCTTTTCAAAGGTGCCATCCGGCCCCATGAATTTGACCTTATCCGCACCCATCCCAACGTTACGCATATCCTTAATTAATTGTCCAGCGTTGGTTTGGGTTGTGCCCCCAAAGTAGATTAGGTCGGGTCCGAGGGCTTTGATTTTGGTCATCAACGCTTTATATTCACTGGCTTTGGCGTCGATACCTTCATGTCCTAAAACTTGTAACCCTTCCTTCTTAGCAGTGGCTTCAAAAATATCCGCAAGCCCTTTGCCGTAAAGTTCTTGATCATCGAGAATAAAAACTTTTTTGGCTCCTAGTGATTTAGCCCATTTAGCCCCCGCAACCCCCTGAAGGTCGTCAGCAGGAACCACACGCGCATAGTTGCGCTTGCCATTGGGATAATAAACGTTAGGCTCATTGGCTTCGCCCTTTCCTGGTTTAGTCAAGCCTGGGTAGGTGTTGGCAGGACTAACCATGACTAAGTTGGACTTGTTGAGGATGGGAATGGATAGCTTAGCCGCACCGGAGTTGAAGTGACCAATCACAGCAACCACAGATTTATCTGCAACAGCTTTGTTGGCGTTTGAGGTTACTTGCGCTGGGTCCCATTTTCCAGCCGCAGCAGTGGCATCGTCATAGGACTCATACTGAATCTTGACCTTGCCATTACAAGCCGTTGAGTTGGTTTCATCAAGAACTTGCTTGATCCCATTCACAATGGTTTGATTCTGACCTATGCCACTTCCTGTCATGGGCAGACTTGAAACAATTTTGACGGTGTTCCCATCTGCGGCGGTTCCTCCCTTACCTGTACAAGCTGTCGTGAAAAAGCCTGTAGCTAGGGTCGTGAGGGCTAGGGCGATCGCCAAACGAGGGTTGATGCCATTAGCTGAAGCGAGTTTATTCATCTGGATGTTTCTCTCCTCTACTGTCACCAGTAGATCACAATTGAATAAATCTACATCTTAAGTGCATCTTCCTCTAGGCTGATGGCTGGTAACGGTTCTTGAAACACCAATGCAGTTACGGCCTAGCTTGAATCAAGCGACGAAGGGTAAATATTGATGGTTTAACGGAGAGGGAGGGATTCGAACCCTCGGTACGGAGTTACCTGCCGTACAACAGATTAGCAATCTGCCGCTTTCGACCACTCAGCCACCTCTCCAGGCGGGTTTTCAGTTTTGGTCTAGGTTTTGACTACGGTTGACACTTATCAAATAGTCAATCCTTTTTGACCGCTTTATCAGTGTAGCACTTTAGCGGTATGGGTCAACAACTGCGGCAAAATCCTTACGAGGTTTTACTCGCACGGCGTTAAACGATGCTTGACTAGCCTAACAAATTTTTCCAGTTGGCGGCGACGGCTCTATTTTGGCTTTATTGGGGCGTCTAAAAAGTGAAATTTCCCTCTAATCCTTGGTAAATCATGGTTCCTCAGTTGCATTAGATTTACATTTTGCAACTTTACGCGCACAACGGTATACTGTTCTGCGAAGAGGAAAGCGTTCCCTCTTTCTTGAGGAAAGCTCATTACTTTCCGGGCAATTGGAGGAGAAATCTACGAGGCTAAAGCGCGATTCGCGTTAATTGACTGGCTAGACGCTGGAATTTTTAGGCTAGTCAAAAATCTCTGCCCATCAGGAGAGGTAAAGCTCCACCCTTGACTCTTAACATTTCTTAAATAAAATAGAAGAAAGTTCGTGATGAGGGACAAGAGGGGTAAAAGATAAACCGCCGATCCGTTTTAACCTTCGTCAAAATCCAGAACAAATCAAACCTATGGACATTACAAGCAAACAGCACATTGCTCTGATCTCGGTACACGGTGACCCAGCAGTGGAAATCGGCAAAGAAGAGGCTGGGGGACAGAACGTCTATGTGCGCCAAGTGGGTGAAGCTCTTGCCCACCAAGGGTGGCATGTTGATATGTTTACCCGTTGCTCAAGCGCGGAACAACCGAAAATTGTTGAGCATGGTCCGCGTTGTCGGACCATTCGTTTAACAGCCGGTCCAGAGGAGTTCGTGCCGCGAGACGAGATTTTTGGGTATGCCAGCACGTTTGTGGAGGAACTGGTTAAGTTTCAACAAGAGTCTGGAATTAAGTATTCCTTGGTACACACGAATTACTGGATTTCCTCCTGGGTGGGAATGGAGCTAAAGAAGCGTCAAGCGCTCAAGCAGATTCATACCTACCATTCCCTGGGTGCCGTTAAATACAAGTCGGTGACAACGATCCCTATGATTGCAACCACCCGTTTGGGCGTTGAGAAGGCGGTATTGGAGACGGCAGAGCGAATTGTGGCGACGAGTCCGCAGGAAAAAGAACATATGCGATCGCTCGTTTCGACAAAAGGCAACATCGACATCATTCCCTGCGGGACTGACATTCACCGCTTTGGTTCCTTGAGTAAGGAAGCTGCGCGTGCTGCGATCGGCATCGATGCAGACGCCAAAATGCTATTCTATGTGGGACGCTTTGACGAGCGCAAGGGCATTGAAACCCTGGTGCGAGCCGTAGGTCAGTCGCAGTTGCGGGGTAAGGAAAAGCTGAAGCTCGTGATTGGTGGTGGCTCTCGCCCCGGTCAAAGTGATGGCATAGAGCGTGAACGGATTGAGAAAATCGTCGCTGAACTTGGAATGAGCGACTTCACGATTTTCCCCGGACGCATCAGCGATGAAATCTTACCCGCCTACTACACCGCTGCTGACGTTTGTGTAGTTCCCAGCCATTACGAACCCTTCGGTTTAGTGGCGATCGAAGCGATGGCGTGCGGCACACCCGTTGTTGCCAGCGATGTCGGTGGTTTGCAATTCACCGTTGTTCCTGAAGAAACCGGTCTTTTGGCACCCGCCAAAGATGAAGTTGCGTTCGCAACAGCGATCGACCGGATTCTCTCTAACCCCGACTGGAGGGACCAACTGGGTCAAGGCGCAAGAAAGCGTGTTGAGGAGAAGTTTAGCTGGGATGGTGTCGCGCATCAACTGAGCGAACTCTACACAAAGTTGCTGGAAGAACAACCAGTGAAAGCGTTGGAGCCAGTTAGCGCTTAAACTCGTTGAGCGATCCGCTTAATCAAGGGGCAACCACAGAGGGATTGCCCCTACTTCTGTGTGATAGCCTGATTCTTCTAACCGCAGGATGAATTCTCGGTTTACCAAGGGTCATCAATTAATTCGTGTTCTCCATTCGCTGATGAGTTGCCCTCTATCAGTGCTTCTTTGACCAACTGTAGAATTTCGGACTGTACCTGTTCATAAACGTCCGCTCTACACCAAGGGCGCAAGTACAGCGTGGTAGATTTCGGAGAAATAGATGCCACATGGCAAGTGGTTTTTGGATTACTTAAAACGAGGGGATGGGGTTGCGCTAAGGACAACAGCAGAGTAATTGTCGGTTCAATCGCGCGATCGCCAATATCAATTTTCAAATCTATCCGTCGCGTCCTCATTGCTGTCGTATTTTTCAAGACTCCACTAAAGAGATTGTTGTTGGGTACGGTAATCTTGACATTGTCTGGCGTAATCACGGTGGTTGAGAAAATACCGATCGCATCCACCACACCCTTGACCCCCTGTGGGCCTTCAATGAAATCTCCCACTTCAAACGGACGCTGGTTCAGGAGCATTACACCTGCCGCGAAATGGGATAAGGTATTCTGCAATGCCAAACCGATCGCTAAACCGGCGGCTCCTACTACAGCCACTAAACTGGTAGCTTGAATTCCCAAGGCACTCAAGAACGCAACCATTCCAACCACCAGCGTTAGGACTTCTGAAGCCTGAATCAGAAATTTACGCAACGTTGGCTCAACCGGATTGAACGCTCTGCGCGTGAAGCGAGCAACTAGGTCAATCGCGTAGCGAGTGATAAGGAGAATGGCAAGTGCCCATAGGACTTTTGTCCCAACCTGAAAGCCTAAATCGATCAGGTTTTTGTTAAACCACGATGCCATATCAAAACGGTTGAGCACGGGTGTCACATCAAAAGCCAAACTCGTCATAGGGAACTTACTTTTTTTGCTGCAAGACAGTTCGTAGTTATTATCTTTTTTTACATACCTCTAGTTTCTTGAGGGCTTCGGGATGGGTATCAAAGTAATCGCTTAGCCAATTGCAGCCATCAGCTAACAATTCATCTAATCTTCTGATACGCCACAGAATCACCGTGCCATCATCAGAAGCTGTCGCCAAGAGTTCGCCATGCGGGCTGAAATAGACGCTCCTAATCACGCCCTTTTGATGACCCTTAAATTCTGCAAGTTGTTGTCCTGAGAAATTCCACAGCCTAACTGTGCCATAATCTCCACCAATCGCCAGCAGCTTGCCATCTGGGCTGAAATTAATCGTTCTAACTCTACCCTGATATGTCTGAAATTCTGCCAACTTCTTGCCATTGAGATCCCACAGCCTTACCGTATTATCGTCTCCTGCTGTGACCAAGTTTTTGCCATCTGGACTAAAAGCAACAGTGTTAACACTTCCTTTGTGACCCGTTAATTGTCTCAACAAAGTTCCATCGAGATTCCACAGCATTGCCGTACCATTATTTCCCACGGCGGCAAGAAGCTTGCCATCCGGGCTAAACCTAACACTCTCGACCTTAGCTTGATGCTCGAATTTTTTGAGCCGATTGCCCTTGAGATCCCATACCTTTACTGTATTATCGTTTCCAGCAGTGGCAAGGTGCTTGCCATCCGGGCTAAAGTTGACACTCCAAAGAGTGCCTTGATTACCATTGAATTGTCGCCAAAGCGTCCCATCGATATTCCACAGCCTGATCTTGCCGTCTCTGCCGGCTGTAGCCAAGAGCTTATCATCCGGACTAAACCGGACACTCTCGACACCGCTAAGATCGACCCGTAATGTAGTCAACTGCTTTCCAGAGAGATTCCACAGTCTGACTGTACCATCCGTAGACCCTGTAGCTAGGAGCTTGCCATCCCAGCTAAAACGGACACTTCTCACACTCTTCTTATGTCCCTCTAGCGTGATCAACGGCTTTTGTGGAACTTGCCACAGCCTTACCGTGCCATCTTCCTTGCCCGCTGTTGCTAGTTGCTTGCCATCTGGGCTAAAACGGATGCTCTCGACACTGCCCTGATGACCCTTGAATTCTGCCAACAGTTTGCCATTAAGCTCCCACAACCTTACTGTGCCATCCTTTCCCGATGTGGCAAGAAGCTTGTCATCTGGACTAAAACGAACGGTTTCAGCACTGCCCTGATGACCTTTAAATTCTGCTAGCTGTCGTCCTAAAAAATTCCACCGCCTGACTGTGCCATCATCGCTAGCCGTAGCAATTTGCTCTCCATTCTGGCTAAAGCTGACACTGTTGACACTACCCTGATGACCCTCAAATGCTGCCACTTGCTTGCCATTACGCTTCCATAGTTTTGCCGTACCATCCTTAGAAACTGATGCGAGAAGATTACCATCTGGGCTAAAGTCGAGGCTGTTGATACTGTCGCGATGAGCCTGAATTTCTATCAATTGCTGTCCATTGAGGTTCCACAACCTTACCGTGCCATCCTTTCCAGATGTTGCAAGCAGATTGCCATCCGGGCTAAAACGGACATTGTTGACACTGCCTTTATGGCCTTTAAATTCTGCCAACGCTTGTCCGTTGAGAGTCCATAGTTTTGCCCTGCCATCCTCAGACGCTGTTGCCAAGAGCTTGTCATTTGGGCTAAAGCGGACACTTCTGACACTGCTTTGATGAGCAATAAATAGTTTTTTCGACTTCTGTGTGTTGAGATCCCACAGATTGATGCTGCCATCAACTACAGCTATAGCCAGTTGCCTGCCATCTTTAGTAAAACTGATACTGTTGACGCCGCTCTGAAAAGTGTTAATCAGATTTTTCTGATGTTGTTCACGGATGTTATCAAGAATCCGCTGTAAAGCCAACATTGGACTGATTGTTGGATATTTTTCCAGAGGATGACCATCCTTGACTAAAGCTTTTAGGTCTTGTCCACTTTGCATGGCTAAGAGTAAGGCTTCTATCGGCGCGATCTCAACCTGTTGCCAAGCCATAGCGCTTGTTTGCTCAATTCGCGTAATTCTAAAGGCATTCCTGGCCCATTCCCCTGCCAAGGTTGCCCCAATTAAGGAGAGAGTGAGGACAGTCGCACCAATGCCAATTAATCGGTGGGCTTTCTTTTGTGCTGTTTCTAAAAGCTGATTAGCCTTTTGAGCTGCCTGTAGGGCGCGTTTGAAATCGCATTTTTCCAATTCGCGGCTAGCGTCTAAAAATTGTACATCCTCATGACTCAATCTTTTCCCGGCTTTCCAATCAATCGCTTCCTGCAACGCTTTTCCACGCAACAGGCGGGATTTATCCTGACAATCTGAGACTAGCCAAGCCGTTATTGCTTCCGCGTAGGGACGCAAATTAGCTAACTTTTTTTCCACCCAATCTTTATTAAAAACTGACTCGTAGATAGGGTTATAAACCTTTAATTTTCCGTCTTTCTTAACCACTAATCCAGTCAGCCGTAATTCCATTTGTTCGGGGCTATCAGAAGCTGCCACTTCCCCCTGTTGTAAAATTTGCTGATACAGCCCTAGTAGTTGTCCAGTACGTTGCTCATTGCTTAAAATGCGATCGCGAATCGTTTTTAGATGCTCTGGTTCATCCTGAGGTTCCCAATTTTCAATGATGTGCGATCGCACCAACTCCTCCACCCACTCTTGCTCATGTACTGTAGGAATCTCGAACTCCGTATTTAGGATTAACTTGCAAACCTTTTGTGTGAGAAAGGGTTGCCCTCCCGTCCAGTCCAACACCGCTTGCAGTATCACTTGAGGATTGTTCGTATTTTGTGCTAATCCTACAGTTAACGGCTGAGCTTCATGTAATTCAAAGCCGATCATTTCAATCGCCCGACCAATATTGAAAGGAGTGCGCTGCTTATCGGCAATTAAATCTGAAGGTGTCGCTACCCCAATTAAGGCAAATGTCAATCGTCGGTAATCAGAATTATCCGCTCGTTTGTTATAGCAGTCACGGATGACTGCAAAAAAGTCATCACTATTGAAATTTAAGCTAAGAATACTATCAATTTCATCTACAAAAATTACAATATTTTGCGGAATTATTTCTAGCAAAACCTCTCCAATAAACTTGCTCAAGCGCTGGGCACTGGGCAGCCAACTGCGCTCAGTCCACCAAGGCCCCAAATTAAATGCTTCATAAAGCTCTAAACTGCTAACGATGCTGTCAATCACCCCGGCATACCATTGTTCTGGTGTGATATTTCCAGCGCCAATAGCGGCAAGATCAATAGTCGCACAAGCAACTCCTTCCGCTTGCAGTCGCTTCATGGTACGTACTCGCAAGCTAGACTTCCCCATCTGCCGAGAGTTGAGGACGTAACAAAACTCCCCCTCGTTCAATCCGTTATACAAGTCAGGGTCCGCCTGACGCATTACATAGCTGGGTGCATCACTCGGTAGACTTCCCCCGACCTGATATTCATATGCCTGGTTGAGTTCAGTTTTCATGGAATAAAGCCTTTGCTTCCATTAAATACTACATAGTTTTTATATATAGCTCTCGTACCTTTCTACTTATGCAAGCTGTCTTTTTTCAACCCGTAGATGCATACCGCTCAACACAGATAATTATCAAATTAGCCTAGGTCAGGACTTACGTATCCTTTACACAATCTCTAATGTTTCAATGTTGTCGATCCACCCAACCCCCGATGAATTGGGGGGCTAGGCGTAAGTCCTGTTGGTTTCTCTGGGTTACTCCAAGGTTGCTATTGTGAGATCCAAAAATGGGCAGTGGAATAGTTAAGCCAGTGGTCAATCCTCACGGCTATAATTGGCCCAGCGTTAGTCCAGTTATCCTACTGCCACACGGGGTAATCGATGCTTAAAGCTGCAAAGAATTTCCCAGGAGATCGTTCCTAACGTCTCGGCCCAGTCGTCAGCTGAAATTGATAAGTCTCCATCCTGCCCAATCAGCGTGACGACTTCCCCAGTCTGCAAATCGGGAATGGCACTGACATCGAGCATCAGCTGATCCATTGTAATCGCTCCAATCTGCCGCACCTGCTGACCTCGGATGAGGACAGTCATCTTATTGGAGAGGTTCCGAGGAACCCCATCCGCGTAGCCAATGCCAACGATCGCAATCCGTGTTTCCTTGTCCGCAATGAATTGGTAACCATAGCTAACACCCGTGCCAGGGGGAATCGTTTTCACTTGTGTTACTCGCGCTTTCACCTGCATCACTGGCTTGAGATCAACCGCATGTCGCAAGTGTTCAGCCGGGTAAAGCCCATATAGGGCAAGTCCTGCACGTACCCAATCGTAATGCAGGGATGCATCGGCTAAGGTGGCAGCGGAGTTGGCTAAGTGCAAACAGGGTGGTTTGATCCCAGCATCGCGAAGTTGTGCGATCGCATCTTCAAATCGCTGATGTTGCAGTCTCATAATTGTGGGATCGGGACTGTCTGCTGTAGCCAGATGAGAGTAGATACTAGCAATTTTTAAATAGGGTAATCGCTTGACTAACCGCACAAATTGTGTAACCTCTTGCCAAGGCATCCCCAACCGTGACATTCCGGTATCTAGCTTCAGGTGTACGGGTAGGGTTTTTTTCAACCCACTCAGCGTTTCAGAAAACATCCAAGCTTGTTCGGGGGTGCAAATTGTGGGTTCCAATTGCCAATGTGCGATCGCATTCACTTGTTCAGGAGTATTCATCGCCCCCAACAGCAAAATTGGCGCTTCAATTCCTGCTTCCCGCAGTTGAATCCCCTCTTGCAACGTAGCAACACATAGCCCACTCGCACCCGCCTCTAAGGCAATTCGAGCAACCATCGTTGCCCCATGACCATAGGCATCCGCTTTTACCACCGCCATCAATTGAGTTGGGGCTGACAAAAGTTGTTTCAGTTGTCGCACATTATGGGATAAAGCCCCTTGGTCAATCTCTACCCAAGCACGTTGACAAAGGTCGCCAAACGCATCAACTGTGAGGGGAAATCCCCCCTCTAACTTCCTCGTCGTCACTCCAGTTGTTCGCTTTAGCTCTTGCATAACAACTCACTCCTCACATAAATCTTTAAATTTTACATTCAGAATTCCTGGAGAACTACAGCTTCGGTTCAGTCATCAAAATTTTAGGTAAGGGCGTTAGCGTTAGCGTTTGCGTAGCATGGTGTGCTAGCAGCAAAGCGTGACGCGCTAGGTCTAACTTGCGAGCATCAGCATTTGGGCGACAATTTATCGCTCGAACCCTAGTTGTTCTGACCAAATACTAGACCTCTTGCTCTCATTCGATTTTTGCTCCCCTAACCCCCCAACTTTGGGGGAAGAGTTTCAAAGTCCCCCAGAATTGGGGGATTTAGGGGGCATTTCAGGATTTATGCAAGAGGTCTACTGACGCTCATTCCTCGCTATAGCTTCGCTTCATGCTACCGCTTCGCTATCGTCATTTCAGGAAAGAAACTATTTCTGTATCAGCAATGTCTTACTATTTACAGGTCACAGTTCCAGCCATTCTTATCATTTTAACTTGGCAACTGGATAAATAATTCACAGGTGTGAATGGACAGAATCACAACCGTGAATAGACAAAGATTAGCGGCTAAATCAATAA
>NZ_DATNPA010000551.1:0-12870 GCF_036703385.1 Allocoleopsis sp.
CTGAGTAGTAGATCGGCGTTTCAAACGGGACGAAACTGTCCGGTGTTGTGTTATAAATATATTTCAATATATCTTGTTCCTGAGAAATATTCGCCAGGAATTCTCTGATTTCTGTCTCTAGATTCATGCTTATCTCCTTGGCAATCACTGCTCTCACGCTAATTGATTTTTGATGGAAACGTCAAGAGATGGAAAGAAAATAAGATTTAAGCATAAAGACGAATTAATGAATAAAAAACACGTTTAATTTTGTCGAAAAAAATTAATATTCGATGTAGTTAAGTGAATAAGCTGTATAAAATTTCCTGGATTTTCAGGATATTTCTCTATCCTTAATATCTTCAAAATTCGCACTCTATAAAGGAATCGCTAAAAATAAATATTTTTGCAGTGAATAGCTACAAACCTTTTGAGAAAATTGAGCAATTGTGATTACTTTTAAATTGAAAATAGTCGTAGATAAAATATAGCCCTATGCCATTGATTTTATAATAAAAAATCAGGGGATGCTTCTTATAAATATGAAGATATTGTGTAGTATCCTGTAAAGGATGTATACAGTTTTACAAAATTTTAAAAAGCTGACTTTATGGAGACCTTTTCTCTATCAAGCCGTGAAAAAAGCTTGTTTAATTCTCCTAATATTCTTCCTTTGATTTTTAACTATCGCCCCTTAAACCAAACTTCCCAATTATCTACTGAGGTTTAGTAGTTTGTATGGGTGCTGAAGTCGGAGAAATCTTAGCCGAATTGAGCAACGTATTTAACTGCTCCGTGAGGATAGCTGTATTAAATCGAGCAAGGCACTGTTCGCGCAACCACTGTCCGTTACAGCGTTGATCTTCTCCTTTAAGAATTTCAATACATGCTGTAGCAACGGCTTCTGGGTCTCGGTGTGGAACTTGCCAACCAAGCTGTCCATCCTGTAGGGGGTCTGCCGAACCATCCGCATTACCGGCAAGCACGGGTTTACCGCAAGCCATTGCCTCTAGATAAACAATGCCAAAGCCTTCTTGAGAGGGCATGATGTAAGCATCAGCAAGACGGTAATGTTCAACCAGGTCACTGGTTGGGACGAAACCGGCAAAGACAACACGATCGCCAACACCTAAATCTTGAGCTAGCTGTTCTAGTCTGGGTCGATCATCACCTCGACCAATGACGAGATATTTAACATCGGGGAAAACTGTGGCGATCGCAGGAAGTGCCCGAATTGTCACATCAACTCCCTTGTACAAATCGGTAGGCCAGAGTCGGGCAACGGTCATCAGCACTTTAGAACCAGCCAGACCATACCGGGCGATTAATCCGGGTGGTTTGGAACTAGGGGCAAAAACGTCCCCATCCACCACACAAGGTAAAATCTCAACCTTGTGGGGATTCAGGTCATTGGCAGTACAAAGGCGATCGCGACTGTAGCGGCTAATCGTCCAAATTCCTGTTGCAGCAACTAAAGCCTGACGTTCGCGATCGGGTAATCGATACCAAACCTCTTTTCCATAAGTCAAAACCGTGTAGGGAACTCCCCAACGCTGACATAATAGCTGAGTTAGCGGTGCCAGATTGATATGACCACAGAAAACGTGGCTGGGACGGCGTAACCACAAACTGTTCCAAAGTCCTATAGTCAGCCGCAACCGTCCTAGCAGAGGATTCTTAGTTTTTAGGTAATGAAATTTAAGAGTTTGATGAGTGAAAGGATTGTGGCATTTTGGGTCATCCCTGAGCAAAAAAACTTCAGCGCTCATTTGCCGAGCGAGCTGACGTGATACTGACTCATAAGCCTGCAAAACATCTTTTACGTAGGACTGAATGCCCCCTTCGCTATCAAAAACATCTAGAAAAATAAATATATGGTCAGCTTTGCCTTTGCCGTCCATTCTCTGAGCGAATTTGGATTGACTTTTGAAGCTTCTATTTGAATGTTAGATCTGGCTGGCAATCGACATACCACTTCTTCCATTCTGGTGTTGGCGTAGACCAAAAAAAATTGACACCTGGTAGTGTCTTTGGGTGGTACATGAGCACCGCTAAGACACCCGCAGGCGTCAAGACCAAAAATTCAAGTCTTAAAATAGACCCAGGGTGAGAGACTTATCGATTGGCATAGCTGCACCAATACCCAGCCAGATGGTAACAAGGGTGCCAAATAAGAACACCGCTGTCGCCACGGGGCGGCGGAAGGGATTTTGGAACTTGTTAACGTTTTCGATAAATGGAACTAGGATGAGACCTAAAGGAATCCCAGCCATTAAAGATATTCCCAGCAGTTTGTTAGGAACAGTACGTAGGATTTGGAAAACTGGAAACAGGTACCATTCCGGAAGAATTTCTAAGGGCGTAGCAAAGGGGTTCGCTGGTTCACCCACCATAGCGGGGTCAAGAACAGCCAAACCAATGCACAGGGCAATGCTTCCCATAATGACTACGGGAAAGGTATAGAGGAGGTCATTGGGCCAAGCGGGTTCGCCATAGTAGTTATGACCCATCCCTTTGGCTAGTTTTTCGCGCAGCTTTGGATCGTTGAGATCCGGCTTTTTAAGTGTTGCCATCTTTAGACTTTTCTCCTTATCTATTGCAGATCGGCAGTCAGAAAGTACTTAGCCTCTAGCTTGATTCTAATTGTCTTTTAGAAATGAGCCAGAACCTATGACATTCAGCTAATCGCTAACTGCCAACAGTTCGCTTTACAACGGACCCGAAATGCCCTGTTTGCGAATCATGATGAAGTGTAGCAGCATGAAAACCGCAATCAGCCAAGGCAGGACAAAGGTATGTGCGCTGTAGTAGCGAGTCAGAGTCCCTTGCCCAACACTTGCGCCGCCGCGAAGCAGTTCGACGAGTAAAGGACCAACAAAGGGAATTGCGTCGGGAACACCAGAAACGATCTTGACAGCCCAGTAACCGACTTGGTCCCAAGGCAGCGAGTAACCGGTAACGCCGAAGGAAACAGTAATCACCGCCAGAATCACGCCCGTTACCCAGGTGAGTTCGCGAGGCTTTTTAAAACCACCCGTGAGGTAGACACGGAAGACGTGCAGAATCATCATCAGCACCATCATGCTGGCAGACCAGCGGTGGACGGAGCGGATCAGCCAGCCGAAGTTTACTTCAGTCATTAAATACTGCACAGAGGCAAATGCCTCGGTGACAGTCGGTCTATAGTAAAAGGTCATTGCAAATCCAGTGGCAAACTGGATGATGAAGCAAGTGAGGGTAATCCCACCAAGGCAGTAAAAGATATTAACGTGGGGAGGTACATATTTGGAGGTAACGTCTTCAGCTAGGGCTTGGATTTCTAGACGCTCCTCAAACCACTGATAGGCTTTCGAGTCGGTTATTTGCTTAGAGAACATGAAGCCAGAATTCGTAAAAGGATGTTGTGGGATGACAAATCCCTCTTATCATTCGTACACAAAGTTATGTGTACTTTCTTAATCCTACCACTGAGTCCCTCCTTTGGGGTCTGGCAGTCGCTCCCTTAGAGTAGAGGATATGAATTCTGGGGGTAGATTTTTGTAGCAGAGCTTGCTATAGGTAAGTCTTGCTAGAGTGTACCTCTCCAGGGTTTGTTATTGTGCAGGCCGTAGAGACTTGGGGAAAAAAGTGTATTTCGAGCCATCCGATTCTCTAAGGCTCTGCCACACTAGGAAGTTAAAGAATCAAAGCCTAAAGTTAAATTGTTGGTCATGCGCAAACGAGCTTTTTGGGTCGGAGTCTTACTGCTGTTCCAAATCATTTTTTCATTGACCTGGTGGACACAACCAGCCTTGGCTTTTACAGAAGAGCAAAAGCTCTTCTCGCAAGCGTGGCGCATCGTTAGTCAATCCTATATCGATGACACGTTTAACCACCAGAACTGGTGGCAGTTGCGGGAGAGGACATTACAAAAGCATTTGGATAACCGGGATGCAACCTATTCAGCCATTCAGAAGATGTTGGAGAGTCTGGAAGACCCCTTCACACGCTTTTTAAGCCCGAATCAATATCGGAGTTTACAGGTGAATACTTCCGGAGAGCTCTCGGGTGTGGGATTACAGATTGCTCTCGATGCTGAGACTGGGGAGTTGGAAGTGATCACACCCATCGCAGGTTCTCCGGCAGAACAGGCGGGAATCCAACCCCGCGATCGCATCCTGGAAATTGATGGCATACTGAGTTCAAAACTAACGCTGGATGAAGCCGCCTCGCGGATGCGTGGAACGATAGGGACGAAGGTTACCCTGAAAATTCAAGGTAAGGAAGGAGAGCCAAAGTCGATTGAGCTGGTACGCGATCGCATCGCTCTCAACCCCGTCTATGCGGTACTCGACTCCAGCCAAAACAGTACTCCTATTGGTTACATTCGCCTAACCCAGTTCAGTGCCAATGCTCCAGCTGAATTAGCCGATGCGATCGCTCGATTAGAGGAGCAAGGTGCACAGGGTTATGTTCTCGATCTGCGGAATAATCCTGGAGGTTTACTACAAGCCGGTATCGAAATTGCCCGCTTCTGGTTAGATAAAGGTACCGTTGTTTATACCGTTAATCGACAAGGAACGCTGGGTAGCTTTGAAGCCTATGGCCCTGCGCTCACAGAAGACCCATTGATTGTGTTAGTCAATCAGGGGACTGCCAGTGCCAGTGAGATTCTCGCTGGAGCGTTGCAGGACAATGGTAGGGCTAAGCTAGTCGGGGAAAAAACCTTTGGCAAAGGCTTAATCCAATCCTTATTTGACCTAACGGATGGCTCAGGATTAGCTGTGACTGTTGCCAAGTACGAGACACCCAAGCACCGGGATATCCATAAATTGGGAATCCAGCCAGATGTAGAGGTATCTTTAGAACCAATTACTCTTAGTCAGGTGGGAACGGCGGCAGACGAGCAATATCAAGCCGCCATCAAGTTGTTGACCACTCAATCCGTGCTTGCCGAGGCCGTCAAAAGTTAAGGTATCTATGTGCTTTTCCCTAGGGGTAGCGCCCCTGTGCCTGCCCCTAACTTATGAAGTGCCGATAGTAGACCTGTTTTGAAAGTCTCCTTTCATCCTGGAGTGTGAGCAGATGCTCATGAATGTCTCTTGCAAAAGTTGATTTTCGCCCCCCCAACCCCCCAATTTTGGGGAGAATACATTCAAAGTCCCCCAGACTTGGGGGATTTAGGGGGCATTTCAGGATTTATGCAAGAGGTCTAGTTTACAACAACGGTTGAGAGGTGAGCAAAGCCTCTAGATTAAGCTGAACCAACCGATGATACGCCTGATTGATCGCGCCTTTACCTCGCAAGGTACCTGTATTGGAACCGGGACAGATATAATTCAACGTTTCGGGGGTAAAGCGTTCGATGAGAGACTTGACACAGTGAATCTGTCTGCGCCAGTGAAAAGTTTTTGAGGTATACAGAGGGACAGGTTCTCCTTGTTGGTTAGGCAACAAATGACGCCCAGAAAAGAGAACGCCACCAAAACGGCTATCGTACACACAAGAAGAACCCGGAGAGTGACCGGGCGTCCAAATGGCTGAACAGTTGGGGCTGAGGGTCAACTCGTACTGAAATGATGTTACGTTAAGTCCTGGTAGTAAGTAGGCTTCTTGCTCCTGAATCAGGATGTTGCAGCCCATCGCTTCCTGAATGTCCCTCGCTTTGCCAATCCCGCCTCTGTGGGTCAAAAAGAGTAACGATACTCCCCCTTTGTCCCGTAAAAATTGCTCATTGGTTTCATTCCAGGCGGGACAATCGATCAGGAGGTTGCCTGTATTTTCTAGAATAAGATAGGCTGTGCCACCCAAAGTATCTCGATTGGGCGCAAATGCAAAAATCGTATCAAGGACAGGACGTGGTGGTTTGAGTGCAGCAGGAAGTCGGTTAGATGGTGAGCTGTGAGGAGGAATAAAGTTGCCCTGTTGTGGGGAATCGGGTTGCACAATACTTGTATGCCTTTAGTTGTTAACAAACGGTGTTGACCTTCTTTTAAGATCGTTTTTTCACACCAATTGTGATTTTTACATCATGGAACTCTGGTTGCTCCTAATTCTACTGAGTCTGGGTTTTTTCACCTACTTCACGATCCAGCGTAGTGTTGCTAACATAACCCGGACTCCAGTATGGCTATTGTGGCTGGTGCTAATGACACCCGTCCTGATTTGGAGTGCCTGGATGCTAGTCTATGGAAAGAATACACCACCACCGCTAGCTTTGACGGTTGGCCCATTTGTCCTTTGCCCACTGCTGTACTGGTTACTTATTCAGTGGGGACGCCCGGTTCCTAAGCCACCGATGAATCAGGAGGTTGATAATCAACCTCAAATGTCACTCACCCAACAGATGCTTCCCCCTAACAGCGAGACGCCGACGCTACGCCCCATTACTAAACAAGAAGAAACTGAACTCAGAAATTGTTTCCCTTGGGGAGTTTACTATCTTCAGAATGTGGAGTATAGACCTCAAGCTGTTCTGTGTCGTGGAAAGCTACGCACTAACCCGGAGTCAGCCTACCAAACAGTGCGGGAAAATATAGAGGCAGAATTTGGCGATCGCTTTTTTGTGATCTTTCAAGAAAGCTTCAACGGCAAGCCGTTTTTTGCTCTGGTTCCGAATCCTCAATCTCAGCCAAAAGTAGGGCAAGAGAAGGAGACTGAACCAGTGACTCGCCCATTGTTTGCCTTGGGGTTAGTGTTGATTACATTGCTGACGACTACCGTGATTGGGGCTGAGATTGCCGGGGTTACAGCCGAACAGTCGCAAGCTGATCCAACGGTTTTACTTCGAGGACTGCCTTATGCTGTAGCTCTGATGGCGATCTTAAGTATCCATGAGCTGGGTCATTACATCGCGGCAAGGTTCTACAAAGTTCGCGCAACGTTGCCTTATTTTATCCCTGTGCCCTTTTTTTTGGGGACGCTTGGGGCCTTTATTCAGATGCGATCGCCTGTGCCCCATCGTAAAGCCTTATTTGATATTGGGATTGCAGGGCCTTTAGCTGGCTTTCTCGTGACGGTACCCTTGCTGATTTGGGGACTCGCGCACTCGGCGGTCGTTCCTGTGTCTGATGCCTCAGGATTATTAAATTTCCAATCCCTTAATCCCCGATTTTCCTTGTTGTTGACTGTCCTGAGTAAGTGGGCATTAGGCAGCCAATTGACGGCGAAAATGGCAATCCATCTTCATCCGGTAGCAGTAGCCGGCTACATCGGTTTGGTTGTAACGGCTTTTAATTTAATGCCTGTAGGTCAACTGGATGGAGGCCATATTGTCCATGCCATGTTTGGACAGAGAACTGGTATTGCGATCGGTCAGGTTGTCCGACTCTTAGTGTTGGTCAGAGCCATGCTTGAACCTGATTTATTAGTCTGGGCAATTATCCTGTTACTCCTGCCGGTGGCGGATGAACCAGCGCTTAACGATGTCTCAGAACTTGACAATTGGCGCGATGTTGCAGGATTGCTCGCTTTGGTAATTTTAGCGAGTATTGTGTTACCACCTGGTACGATAACTGAACTATTAAACATGTAAGAGGTAAAGGGTTGCTCGGTGTTTGGGTGTGAAGATTGTTAGTTAGAGCTTAAGAAAAACCTGAGAGCTAGTAAGTACAAGCCATTCAGGCATGGTCATGTCCCAATCACATGACTCTATAGTTAAACTGGATAACAACGATTCTGGGGTGTTCAGCTTTTGCGGATTGATAAACCCTTGGCAAATAGTCCTTTGAAGGGAAATGATTGATGTGAAAAGCATACTAAACGTTATCCACAATCATTATGACCCTATTCATCCAAGTCGGAACGCTCAGTTCCTACTGGTTAAAACTTTTGGTTTAAACCAGCCAACTCATTAAATGTCCCGTATTACATTACCTCAAAGTTACTAACACTGAGTTTACATTTCTTTTCCAATCCTCATAAAGCCAAGGATATCCGAAAATGCCTGAAGCTAAAGCCTCTAAATCTCAGTCATCCTCACTCAATCGCCCTCCCATCGGTTTCAGCAAAGAAACGTCCGTACCTTCAGAACCGCAGGAGGGTCACTGGTTAATCGTACAAGATGATAAAGACCGCCGAGAATTTCCCCTAGGTGGGGAAGTTTATTCCATCGGCAGAGCACCAAACTGTGATATTCGTTTGCATTCACTCTTTGTTTCTCGCCGACATGCTACGTTGGTGCGACGCCAGCGCGAAGATGGTAACTACTATTACCGAATTGTAGATGGCGACCTCAAAGGTCAGTTGAGTTCTAACGGAATTTTGATTAATGGTCGCAAAGTCCCAGCCCACGACCTCGAACATGAGGATGAGGTCATGTTTGACCCTAGAGTGACGGCGAAATATTATCGGCTCAGGCGAGAAACAGGAAAGTCTGGTCCGATTGATCCGTTGGATGTTACTCTAATCGACCCCGCCATGATTGAAGAATCAGAAGATTAGCTGTTTTGGGAGTGCAATGGCACCAAAGGTGAAGCTAAAGGCAGCAGTCGGCTTGTGATGATAGGTTGTTGCTGCCTTGAGAACACGGCATTGTGGAGGATATAAGGAAAGGATGGAGAACGTGATTCATGTGATCGGCGGTGGGTTAGCTGGTACGGAAGCGGCGTGGCAAATTGCCAAGGCTGGTGTGCCAGTGGTGCTGCACGAGATGCGACCCCAGAGGAAAAGCCCTGCCCATCACACCGGAGAATTGGCGGAACTGGTGTGCAGTAATTCCTTTGGTGCCCAGTCGAGCGATCGCGCTTCCGGTTTATTACACGAAGAACTTCGTCGCCTTGGTTCAATTATTATCCGCAAAGCCGATGAACATGCTGTCCCGGCGGGTGGAGCACTCGCGGTAGATCGAGCCGTCTTTAGCGGTGAATTAACCGAAACACTGGCAAGCCATCCTCTGATTGAGTTGTGTCGGGAAGAAGTGCAGCAGATTCCCCCTGAGGGCGTGGTAGTGCTGACGAGTGGCCCCCTGACGACGCCTGCCTTGGCGGAAGACCTGCAACGCTTCACAGGTATGGAATACTTCAGCTTTTTTGATGCGGCATCCCCCATTGTAGTCGGGGACTCGATCAACCGTGATATTGCTTTTATGGCCTCGCGCTACGATAAAGGCGAAGCCGCTTACCTGAACTGTCCAATGAACAAAGAGCAGTATCTCCACTTCTGGCAGGAACTTTGTGCAGCTGAAAAGGCGGAATTGAAAGATTTTGAGCAAGAAACGGCAAAATTCTTTGAAGCCTGCCTGCCGATTGAGGAGATGGCACGCAGAGGGGAGGATACGATGCGCTATGGCCCTCTGAAGCCAGTGGGACTCTTCGATCCTCGTACCAAAAGCCAAACAGAAGAAGACTTAATCCAAAATTCAGAATCCAAAATCCCAAATCGCGATCGCTCCTATGCGGTGGTGCAGCTGCGCCAAGAAGATAAGGCGGGTCAGCTGTGGAATATGGTGGGATTTCAAACCAATTTGCGCTGGGGTGAGCAGAAACGAGTATTTCGCCTGATTCCTGGGTTGGAGAATGCCGAGTTTGTGCGGATGGGCGTCATGCACCGCAACACGTTTCTGAATGCGCCTGAGTTATTGCATCCGACGCTGCAATTTAAGAAGCGATCAACGTTACTGGCAGCAGGGCAACTAGTGGGTACAGAAGGCTACACCGCCGCAACGGCTGGGGGTTGGTTAGCGGGGACGAATGCAGCGCGGTTGGTGTTGGGATTGGAACCCGTCATACTTCCGGCTGTGACGATGATGGGTGCGTTGTTTGAGTTTATTAGTTCAGCCTCGCCGAAACATTTCCAACCGATGCCACCAAATTTTGGTATTTTGCCTCCGTTGTCGGTGCGAATCAAGAATAAGCAGGAGCGATATGGGGTGTATCGCGATCGCGCTTTGGCTGACCTTGATAACTGGACTAGGGGAATTACATCTGCGGCATAGATCTGGCCTCTCCCAGCAAGGGCTCTACCTGAAGTAACAGCCGACTCCCTAGGTTGAATGTCACTGACATAGCATAGGTTCGTAGTCAGCACTGAAGTGCTGGAGGCGCTCGCATTGCTTACTACAAACTTTTGTATCAGTGACATTTCGACCTAGCTTTAAGTGCCAAAACTGCGATCGCCTGCATCCCCTAATCCGGGCACAATATACCCCTGACTGTTCACCGTTTCGTCAATCATCGCCGTATAAATCGTTAAGCTCGGATAACTTGCACTAAGCTTTTGCAGGGCGGGTGGGGCAGCCACTACACTAATAATCCGCGTTAAAGCCGGATCGGCACCTCGCTTAACCAGTTCTGCCATTGCCACCATGATCGACCCGCCGGTTGCCAGCATCGGATCTGTGATTAGGACATGGGTGTTGGGTTTAAACTGATTGGGCAGTTTATTCAAGTAGCAGCTAGCTTCTAGCGTTTCCTCATTCCGCACGAGCCCAAGATGGTAAATGGACGCCAACGGCAGCAACGTCTGGGCCCCTTCCAATAACGCTAATCCCGCCCGGAGAATGGGCACAACGACCAAGGGAACTTCTGGATTGACCATCGTTGCAGGGCAGGGAGCCAGAGGCGACTGTATCATAATTTCCTCAGTGGGCAACCAGTCTCGAATGGCTTCGTAGGTCAACCATCGCCCCAACTCGGTCATCGCGCTTTTAAACAAGGGTGAAGGTGTTGAAGCATCACGGGCAACACCTAACCAGTGCTTAATCAGAGGATGGGGTGGTACATACACACGCAGTTGGATAGACATAAGCGGCTGGGGATGGATGGAGAGGACAGCTTGATTCCTGAACAATCATATCCTGAGGAACGGTTCACAATCTGGGATACTCCCAGCTAGAGGGATACAGGGGATTTCCTGGAGTACCCCTTGAGTGAGCCAAAAGCTAAGGCAAAGAATACGAAGAGAAGGTCTTCCCTTCTAATTGAGAATTATTTTTATTAGTATTGACATAGATTTTCAACAAAGCTATATTAATTTTCAGTGTTCTCCTCTCATTAAGGATCGGCAGGTGGGGCCGGGAAGCAGTAGCGGACTGGTCTCCACTTTATTTCTTTAAAGATTTCTTTGAGCAACAGTATCAGCCTCCCAGCTAGAAGCGTTAAACTCAGATTCGTTACGTAAATTTATATACTGCGATTTCAATGTCTGCTGTTTCCCAAACTCCCTTACCCTCCCATCAATCTCATTCAGCCTCAGAGACATCGGTATTTGATGTCATTGTTATTGGTTCTGGCATTGGGGGGCTGGTGACTGCCACGCAACTGGCGGCAAAAGGAGCGAAGGTACTGGTACTGGAACGCTACCTCATTCCCGGTGGGAGTTCGGGTTACTTTGAGCGCGAAGGCTACCACTTTGATGTTGGAGCATCGATGATTTTTGGCTTTGGCACGAAAGGGACGACAAATCTCCTCACCAGAGCGCTTGATGCAGTCAATGTCAGTTTAGAAACGATTCCCGACCCCGTGCAGATTCAGTATCATTTGCCTGGGGGATTAGATCTAAAAGTTCATCAAGATTATGAGAAATTTTTGCAAGAACTGACCGCCTACTTTCCCCATGAGCGAGAGGGAATTCGCAAATTTTACGACGAATGCTGGAAGGTTTTTAACTGCCTCAACGCGATGGAGTTGCTGTCTTTGGAAGAACCCCGATATCTAACGCGGGTATTTTTCCAGCATCCTCTCGCTTGCCTCGGTTTGGTGAAGTACTTGCCCCAAAATGCGGGGGATATCGCCCGTCGGTACATCAAAGACCCTCAGTTATTACAGTTTATTGATATGGAGTGCTACTGCTGGTCAGTGGTGCCTGCGGATAAAACACCGATGATTAATGCGGGGATGGTATTCTCTGACCGACATTATGGTGGGATTAACTACCCCAAAGGGGGAGTGGGGCAAATCGCTCTCAAACTGGTGGAGGGATTGGAACAAGCGGGAGGGCAGATTCAGTACAAAGCCAGGGTAACGAAAATTCTGACAGAAAAGGGGAAAGCGATCGCAGTTCAACTGGCTGATGGGAAAATCTACCGAGCCAAACGGATTGTTTCTAATGCGACACGTTGGGATACGTTTGACAAGTTATTGCCCCCGGAAGAGATGCCAGTGGCGGAGAAAAAATGGCGTCAGCGATATCAGAAGTCACCCAGTTTCTTGAGTTTGCACTTAGGTGTCGAGGCGAACGTCTTGCCACCGGGTACAGAGTGTCACCACATTTTGCTGGAAGATTGGCAGAAGATGGAGGAGGCAGAGGGGACGATTTTTGTATCGATTCCCACCCTGCTTGACCCAGATTTAGCCCCGAAAGGTTATCACATTATCCATACCTTTACACCCAGTTGGATAGATGATTGGCAGGAACTTTCACCTACTGAGTATGAGGAGAAGAAGGAAGAAGCCGCAGGACGGGTGATTGAGCGACTCGAAAAGATTTTTCCAGGTTTAGATGCGGGGCTAGACTACATGGAAGTCGGGACGGCTCGAAGCCATCGACGGTTTTTGGGGCGTGAGGATGGGACGTATGGACCGATTCCCACACGCAAGTTAATGGGGTTGTTGGGAATGCCGTTTAATCGGACTTCAATCCCAGGACTGTATTGTGTCGGGGATAGTACGTTTCCTGGACAGGGGTTAAATGCAGTGGCGTTTTCCGGGTTTGCCTGTGCCCATCGGATAGCTGTGGATTTAGGCTATAGCTGAATGGCACTGACTTAAGTTACTTGGTTAATTTTGTAGTTGGGTTGAGGTCACGTAAGCGCAAGTCTTCGGGCAGGATAACCCAACACACGTTTGAGGCGGTGGCGATTGACCAGCGAAAGAAAGCGGCGTGGGCCGTCGTCGGTGGCCTCGGACTCGATATGGTCGCTCAGGGCGGGACGGTTTTCGATAAACCACTGCATGCGCCGCTTGAACCCGGGCA
>NZ_DATNPA010000552.1:0-6037 GCF_036703385.1 Allocoleopsis sp.
GTTCGATTACATCAGTAGCAAGGACGAGTTGAAACGTAGCATCTGGAAAAGGTAAATCGCCAATATCCCCCAAACTTACATTTTTAAACCCTTTTTCATGGCAATAATGGATGGCTTCAATACTACTATCAATACCTTTAACAGCAGTGTACCCCAATTCACGCAGCACAGATAGATTAGAGCCAGTGCCAGTACCAACGTCCAGAATGGCAGCATCTTTCGGAAGTGCTAATTGCTGGAGAAGCTTTGAGAGCAGGTGACGCCGTCCCACAAACCACCAGTGGTATGCCGATACTTCGGCTTCGATCGCATAAGTCTCGAATTCCACAATCTACCTCCTATGGGAAACTTGTCTGTGTTTTGAAGCGTCAATAGCTTACCAGCGAATAGGCCTTATTGACTAACCTTGGCTGTGCATCTAGGGCTGAGCCTAGTTGAGCTAATTGCATAGTGGTCTATCTTTACTGCCATTGATTCCATGAATTGACGGTTCAAGCAACTCAGCATGGATACTACATGCTACTATCTCAAATATTTACAGCTAAGTTTCACAATGTGCGTAATTGTTGGAACACTGATGTATAAACATAGCACTTCCCCAAGGATAAGAACCATACATAGTCCGAATACAGAGCACAAAGTTTCACTATAGGCTCAGATGCTTGTGGGAGGTAGATTGCTCAGGATGACCAAGTGGAGCTAGGTCACTCTCGTCTATCCATTATTGACCTATCTGAAGCTGTCGTAGCCCGTCTAAATATTGTAGTAAGAACGATACCATTCTACGAACTGCGAAATACCCACTTCAATTGATGTACTGGGCTTAAAGCCAACATCCTTCTCTAAATCATCGATATCAGCGTAAGTTTCGAGTACATCTCCAGCTTGTAAGGGGAGCAAATTTTTTCAGCTTTCCTACCTAGGCAATTTTCTAAAACTTCAATAAACCGAGTTAATTCAACGGGCTTGTTGTTACCAATATTGTAAATTTTATAAGGTGCATAACTTGTCCCTGGCTCGGGTACAAAACTCGACCAATCTGGATTCGGCTGAGGAATTTTATCTAAGACACGGACAACACCCTCAATCACATCGTCAATTAGGATCGTAGTAGTCATTCAGGTTATCGATGCCAATAACTTGCTCACCCCTAGAGAGAAGCCTTTGAGCGAGGTGGAAGCCGATAAAGCCTGCTGCCCCAGTAATCAGGATTTTTCCCATTTTGTCCCTATCCTCTCTAGTCTGAATCCGTTTTTTTGCATCTCGTTTTGGCTCTATCTCCATAATCGAGTGCCAGTTCAATCCCTAACTTTGTGTTACTCTACCAGCCAACTAGGGTTTTTGTCCCTGGGTACAGAATGGGGGTTGGAAGCCGTAAATGCCTCGCCACGGGTTGAACCGCCATTACTATGAATGAATTTTGGATAATAATGTTACATTGGGAAGCGCCTCAGAGCAATGCTCCTATTAAGCGTCACTCTTGGCAATTTATAATGTATAACCTTAATTCACCGGTTAAGGAGAAAAGCTGAATGTGCGGTATTGTTGGCGCACTGGTATTCAAAGACAGCACCTTCAGTATCACCGAGTCCTACCTTAGCCAGATGCGGGATACTATGTTCCACCGTGGGCCAAATGGTGCTGGGATGTGGATTGCTCAAAACGGGCAAGTGGGGCTGGGGCACCGTCGTCTATCAATTATCGACCTATCTGAAGCGGCTGCCCAGCCCATGTGTAATGAGGATGGCACTCTTTGGGTTACTTTCAACGGTGAAATCTACAATCATGCTGAGATTCGCGCTGAGTTAGAGCAAATTGGTGGACATTGTTGGAAAACGGATCACTCAGATACTGAGGTGATTCTCCATGCCTTTGAGCAATGGGGAATTGACTGCTTGCACAAATTCCGAGGAATGTTCGCGATCGCACTGTGGGATACTCAAGCACGGGAGTTATGGTTGATTCGCGATCGCATCGGTATCAAACCCCTCTATTACAGCATCCATAACGGTCGCATCACCTTTGCCTCAGAAATCAAAGCTCTTTTGCAAGACCCCGACCAAAAACGCGCCGTTTGCGAAGAAGCCTTTTACCACTACCTCTCCTTTCTCACCACACCCGCTCCCCAAACCCTTTTTGAGGGGATCAAAAAATTACCGGGTGGTTGTTGGCTACGAGTCACAGAAGATGGACAAATCCGCGAACATCGCTACTGGGATGTCTGGGACTACACCACACCATTAATAGGTGTTTCTGAAGATGAAATCGCCGAACGAATTCTCGCCGAACTACGAACAGCCGTGAAACTGCGTAAAGTCAGCGACGTTCCCGTAGGAGTCTTTCTCTCTGGCGGCATCGACTCTAGCACGAATGCCGCCTTATTTTCCGAAGGCGAAGGGGGAAACGTCAAAACCTTTACCATTGGTTACAAGGGCGAGTACCAGACTTACCAAAATGAGTTACATTACGCCCAGACAATGGCCAAAGAAGTTGGAGCAGAATACCACGAATGTCTGCTCACCATCGATGACTTAATCGACTTCCTACCGCAAATGGTACATCTCCAAGATGAACCCATTGCCGACCCTGTTTGCGTGCCTGTTTACTACGTCTCCAAGTTAGCGCGGGATAATGGCGTCATTGTCTGCCAAGTCGGAGAGGGAGCGGATGAATTATTCTGGGGTTACCCCAGTTGGAAAATTCTCCTCCAGCTTCAACGCTACAACGCCTTGCCATTCCCCCAACTCTTCAAAAAACTCGGTCTTTTGGGTCTTCAGCTTGCAGGAAAACGTCAAGCACTCTACTACGAACTGCTGCGTCGGGGAGCTACAAATCAGCCTGTCTTCTGGAGTGGAGCGGAAGCGTTTACTGAAGCTCAAAAGCAAGCTATCCTATCACCCCGTTTGCGCCAAAAATTTGCTCACCTCACCTCTTGGGAGATACTAAAACCGATTTACCAGCGTTTTGAAAGCAAAGCCTGGGAAAAATCTCACCTCAATTGGATGACTTATGTCGATCTCAACCTGCGCCTTCCCGAACTTTTACTGATGCGAGTGGACAAAATGAGCATGGGAGTCAGCTTAGAAGGGCGAGTTCCTTTCCTCGACCATAAAGTTGTCGAGCTAGCGATGAGCATCCCGGAAGCCATCAAGACTAAAAACGACACATTAAAGTATATCCTCAAGAAATCAGTGCGTGGGTTAATTCCAGATGAGCTAATTGATCGCAAAAAGCAAGGGTTTGGCGTTCCTGTTTATGAATGGTTTTTCGATAAGTTGGGCGAGCAGGCTCGTCAAGAACTCAATGATTTTTGCTCTCATACCGATTTTTTAGATAAAGCTGAGGTCAATCGCTTGATTACTCAGAACAAAGGCGGTCACTTCTGGTATTTACTTAATTTTGCTCTGTGGTGGAAGCAATACATCAGATGAGATCGAGGGAGAGTCAAACTAGAATTTTTCTTCCTTTAGAAAGTAATTAGTCTATACAGACTGTAACTTTTCACCTATAAAATTTTCATAGATTATAATAGTTTTAGCGAGTCGAGTGGATTAAAAATTAATACTTCGCAACGGCTGTTTAGCGTTTATTTTCCGGGCTTTCCTCAGTGGTGCCTTCTATCAAAGTCTGCTTTTTCACTTAAGGAACCGAATCTTGCTGCTGTATCAGCTCATCGTAGGAGCGATCGCCACGGGGTGCATCCTAACTTTGCAAAAATCCACTAGTAGCGTCCGGAAAGCGTATTAGTTCTCTTCAAGTGGACAAGATTTCCCTATTACAACCTAGCAAACAGGTGATGCTCCTATCGTAAAGCTTTAGACGGGAGTATAAAGACGTAGACATCTATCTAAACAGACAAAAACATCCGGATAGCTACCGCATAATTGAGTAAATAAAACAACTATCCTTGAGCATGAGCCAATTCTGTGCTACTGGGATAATTTACTGTCACTTGTTATAAAACATATATATTCCCTTGCAGAAAATTATTCAATTTAAAGGTCTTTCGCTCTGTTTTGGGTTTTTATTGAGTGGTTCATTGATAGCCCATACAGCTTTCTTCTCTCCTCAGAATGAGCTGCAAAAAATTTATAGTTCAAATGAGACTTTAGCTAATTTAGTCACTAACGCAGAAGCGTATTACATCCAATCAATTCATTCTAATCTGAGAGCTGCGGTATTACAAACTGTTCCGGAGATGAAGCAGGCAAAGACAGACTGGGAGCGTGCTATTCTCCTGCGAGACCACGTCTACTCAGGAAATAAAATGTTTCTCCCAATCGCACCAGTACCTGTTCCATTAACGGTTGAAAAGTACAAAGCGATCGTTTCCGGTCAATCTCCTCAGATATGTACAGGAATGTCTATCACTTACATTGGTTTGCTTCAGGCGTTTGATATTCCCGCACGTTTAGTTAGCCTTGCCAATCACGAAGCCGTTAACCGCACTCAGTCTCCAAAGAATCCTGCGGCAAAAATTCCAGACACGCATTCGACCGTTGAGGTATTTTTAGACAATCGCTGGGTATTGCAAGACCCATCCTTTAACACTCAATGGGAATTGGATGGTAAACCACTGGGGGTTTTGGAGTTACGTCAAGCCTACTTATCCAAGCAAAACCCAATTCCTACGACTAACGGTCGCAAAGTTTTGCCCGGTCGTTCGCTGCAAGAATTCTACATTCCCTATCAAGATGTACTGGCTTATGTGGAGATTAGTGAAATTGAGATATTAAATCCCAAAAATGCCGGTAGCTTTAAAGTTGTTGCGACCATGCCACCCGGCCCGACATGGCGTCATGCCGTCCAATCATCACAGTTAGCACCCGCTTTAAAGGATGATGAAGACACTAGAGTACATGCTTGGGATTTTAGGGAGAATTTGCCGAGCGGTTGGGAGGCTTCACCAGGTACAAAGGTATCCAATGGTTCAAAGGAAAAGGGCATTGGGGTAAAAACTGATGCATCCAATAGTAGTTATCAACTCTGGTCGGCTCCTGAAAATTTACCTCCAGGTGACTACCAAGTTAGAGTAAAAGGTGCCGTACTAGATGGCGGCATGTATATTGGTGTATTGGATACATCCACCCAGCAGTTTATTAATACGGCCTACTATTGGTCAGGTCAGCGCGATCGCTTTGCTAATTCCGATATGATGTCTAAGTTTAGCCTCAAGGAAGCCAAACCAATAAAAATCATCTTGGCAAATTGGTCGTATGAAATGCAGCCTTCTACCTGGAACGTGAAGAACGTTGCGATCGCTAAAGATAAAACTGTACATTCAAAGCAATAATTGATGTGATAGAAGCCTGATAATGACTCGCGACTGGATAGGGATGTTAAGGCGTGGCTTACGGAAGCCCCCAAAGGTTATCGCGCAGCGTCTATACAGTGAGTTAACGGCTGAAGCTGACCGATTTCTCTCCCCAATTCGTGTTACACGTTTTAATCGGCAGGCACTTCTTAAAGCGACTGGAGAGAAAAACTTAGATAGTTTATGGCACTATTTGAGCCAGCGTCCCTTTGTGGCTCCTACATCTTTAGTGAACGCAACAGACTATGAACAGTTGTGTCCTGCCGATTACGATCGCATTCTGAAATCGGCTGATTGTGCGTTATCGCATCAGGTTGATTTACTCGGTTCTGGGCTGATTGCACTGGGTAGCAAGATTGATTGGCACAAAGACTATAAAACCGATATCTCCTGGTCAGCTGCTTATATTCGTAGTATTGAATACGCTAATCTAGACCGCCCCAGTGATGTCAAAATTCCTTGGGAAATTTCACGTTTACAGTGGCTGATTCCGGCAGGACAAGCCTACCTCCTAACAGGAGATGAACGCTATGCAGTTGCAGTTCGAGAGATATTAGAGGATTGGATAACGAGCAATCCCTATGCCCATAGTGTGAACTGGGTTTGCACGATGGAGGTGGCGCTGCGTATCCTGAGTTGGACGTGGTTTTTCCAGGTTTTTCATCATAGCAAGGCTTGGGCGGATACCGGATTTCGCGATCGCTTTTTACGTACTCTGTTTCT
>NZ_DATNPA010000553.1:0-3811 GCF_036703385.1 Allocoleopsis sp.
TTGGCTCTTCCGTACCTAGTGTGATAAGTATTTTTTATAAAAACATCAACTCTGTTGCCTAATTCTTCGCCGAGAATACTTGTAAACATTGATTTGGGTGGGCTCTCGCCTTGCGGTCAATAACTCTCACTCAAGAAAGCGAAATCCTTCTCCCGCAAGGTGAGAGCCCTTGCTCTCTCAGGAAGAATGACGATTTCACCATGACCTCTGCTGTTGAACAACTACTGAATCTACCGGGAACTAAGGTAGCAGGCTACCAGCAACTAGAAGGATATATTTGTCTGCCTCTCAAATTTACAAGTCGGGGAATTAACTGCCGTCATTGTCAAGAGTATACGCAACAATTCCACCAAGCCACTTTCATCTTAGTGAGAGACTTACCTACCTTTGGTCAACCTGTCTATTTGAGAGTACCTCGGCGTAGATTTTAAAGAAAAGGCTACCGAGATTTTATCACCTTAGTCAGCAACGTTGATTCCGGGAATCTTCTAGAAGTCATTGATAGCCATAAACAAGAAGAAATCATTGAAACCTTGAAGCAGCAACCGCTGGAAGGAAGAGTTTAGAGAAATTTATGAAACAAGTCAAACGGTACAGTCCGGCCTAAATCGTATGAAAAAATGGTTAGCTCAAGCCCTGGTATTCTACCCAAAAGCTGTACAGACAATCCGTGAGCATCTAGAGGGTATTTGTAACTACTTTATCAGTCATACCACCAGCGGAGTAATGGAGGGAATTAACAACAAAGTTAAGCTAATCATGCGACAAGGGTATGGGTTTACTGACTTCGAGAACTTTCGTGCCCGTTTGCTAGCTAGCTTTTCTGATTAGTATAACTTATCACACTAAATACGGAAGAGCCCTTCAGTTCGCCATTTTGCTCCTCTACTCGTGCTGCTTGAAAGTTTTCATATATTTCCTCACGGCGCTCTTCCCGTAGATACTGCCTCAGTAGCAATTGAATTTCTTGCTTCTCCTCTGTGGAGAGGCTTTTGATTGCCTCGACTACATCACTGAAGCTCATAGCCTGAAACACCGTGTAGGACTTGCTTAATCAATCTAGCATGACGATGATTGTTCGGGATGAGTACCTATCTTAAGGCAGATTCAAGGTCAATCGTTTACTCACAATCTTAACCTAGCTGCGATAGCGAAGCGCTGCTGCGTTCGCCCTTGGCGTTGCCGAAGCGTCGCGCAGAGCGCATTCTTGGAACGCTAGCAGCTAAACTTATCGCTGACAGATAATCTCGAAACAAAGCCCAACACTTGAAGTGAGATTTGCGCCAACTCAACCTACGGCGATGAGCGATCGCAGCGCCAAAGAGTTAATTGTTATCCCGCAACTTTACGCGCAATACCCATAAGGTGAGCGCTCATCCCTAGCGTAGACGGTTCTGCTTCCAGCCAGCGAATAGCTTCCAAGAGTCGCTCACGACGAGCAGATTCACCCCAATGCTCCTCGAAGTTTTGTAGCAACCAGCCTGGGCCTTCGATCGCTAATAGTCTCTCACACTGTAAGCCTGCTTCTTCAATCTCCGTTCTCAGTTCTTCGGGATGATGCAAGAAGGCTGTCGTAAAGTAATCAGGATGGTTGTTTGGGTTGCGATGTTGACCCTCAGCCAAATCCCGTTGAGCAATGCTCACAAATTCTGGGTCATCTAAAAATCCTCGAAACAATCCATCTAAGGTGGAAGCCAAGCGGGAAATTCCAGCCGCAAAGATAATCCCTCCGTCTCTTAAGATACGATGAGCCTCCCGTAAGGCATGGATGCGATCGCTGCGATCGGTCAGATGATACAAAGGCCCAAGCAGGAGAACAACATCAATACTGGCATCCTCTCGATTTAATTGGCGAGCATCCCCAACTGCCATACTTGCAAGTGTGCGGCCAGGCTCAGACTCGGAAGAACGTTGAGCTTGCTCGATATGTAAAGGAACCGCATCAATGAGATGAACTTCATAGCCTTTTTGAGCAAGCCAAAAAGCGTGAATACCAGTACCACCCCCAACATCGAAAATCGTTGCGGGTGGAGGAGGCAGGTAGCGACTGAGAAGTTCTTGGGTTCGGGCTAATTCAAGCTGACCTACACTGTTCAATAATCGCTCAGCTTCTCGACCTCCTTCATAGTGGAGCAGTGCTTCATCTGAGAGCAGGTTGTCTAACCCCGATAAATCTGACATTGTGTTTTCTCCTTATCAAAAAAGCGATCGCATCCTTGGAAGCTAACAGCTAGACTCATCGGTCATAGATAACCCTAAAACATCGAGGGACTTGTTGGCTTACTTGTTCTATTTATCGTTTTCCAATGCTTGCTGAATATACCGTTCAGCCTTCCCAAGGAGAGCCTGTGATTTTTGTGCTCTTTGCTCCGTGCTACCACCTCCTACTATTGCATCCCATGCTTCTTTCGCAATAGACAGTACCTCCTGTTTGACTTGTTCCGGCAAAATAACATCTTTCTCCACTTCAGAAACAATTCGATATACAGATGACTTAGCATCACTCATCAAACTAGTCTCAAATGCATCCCATACATCATCTTGTGCTACGCGAATTTGTTGTAATAGCTCCGAAACTCTGGTGAGTTGAGTGTCTGTAAAGTTATGCATATTATTTCTTTTTATTCAACTAAAGTTTGTAGAGGTTGTGAGACCTATCGACTATAGCAACAGACGAGTTGCGATCGCACTCTACTGCAACTCGGATGCTGAGAGTCGCCCTTCAATTGGCTCATATTCATCTTCTAACAGCCAATTTTGCGCTTCTTGGTAGGTTGAGCTGGTAAATATCACCTTGTAACCCTCGGCAGGATCGTACACGCAACAGTGTCCTGCTTGGTTGCTCAAGAGTAGTAATACATAGGGAGGTGACAACATTGGATCGATCCAGACTTCTGTAAAGTGCCAATTATCCCTCACTGGGTCGAGTGCGGGGGATGACGTGATATCGGTTTGCTGCATCAATTTTCACCTCTCCATAGAATAGTGGAGTTCTGGAACCATCATCAGGATTGATTCTGTAACCAATTGCTTCAGTAAAAAACAACCCGTAACGCTCATATCCTCTAATGATGCCTGTATATTCTCCTTTTTCTATAATGGCTTGGGCAATTCTATCCATTGTGGCTTCATCGTTGAAAACGTGAGCTGCTCGTCCTCGTCTCAATAACCTTTGCACTTGAGCTGTATCGGGTAGATGTTTAGCGATATGCCGGAGGTCGAGGATAATGTCACGGTCAATGCCGCTCATGGAATTTGATCGTCAAATCTCATGAGTATATCAAGCTTTGCGATCGCACCACTGTAGATATGAGCGATCGCATCTTTGGAATGCTAACAGCTAAACTCATTGGTGACAGACAACTCGAAACGAAGCCTAATGCTTGAAGTGATATGGAAAGTAGGCGCGATCAGCTTCGCTGGTGCCGTAGGCAATCGCTCCTCCGACACCTGGCAAGTACGCCCTCACGATTAGCTTAAATTTGTTCCATTGTTTTCACACAATAAAAAAGCAACAGGACACCGTTTTTGTAAATCTTGCTGTCGGTGAGTTCTAGAGCAGTCTGCTTGATAACTCCGGAAAAAAGTGGAATGCCCGAACCAAGCAGTACTGGATTCATCTTCAGGATTATCTCGTCAATTAAGTTCTCGGCAAAAAGCGTTGTGGCTAAATCCGCGCCGCCGCAGAGGTAGATGTCCTTACCCGTTTGATTCTTCAATTCTCTGACTAATTCAACAATATTCTCGCAGACTAATTCAACATTTTCATCTGGGCTTTCTTTCATCGTGCGAGAGAAAACATACTGCTTCA
>NZ_DATNPA010000554.1:0-4438 GCF_036703385.1 Allocoleopsis sp.
CCTTGAGGATAGGGCTGTAAGGAGTCGGGAACCTATCCTTGAGGCTGGGTGCTGTCGAGCCGATGATCACAATTTTGCCTTTTACCCAACTCGGATCGAGTGAGCCATTCAAAAGCTCGTTCAAGGAGACTTCCTGGGCTATATTCTTCGGTGAGCGGTAGTTGAGTAAGATTTGATAGCCATCCGCTTCAATAGTTTGGTACCCACCTGAATTTTTTTCTAATCGCCAAAGTTCTGCCTTTCCCAACTGTGGTAAACCTGGATGGCTGAGACTGTCTTGAAGTGAGATTCCATGCTGTTCGAGATAGCCAAGAGCCAGACGCAGGGAAAAAGAAAAAAGGGCACCGTTTTCGTTTTCAGCAAATAATATATTGCGGCGAATAACATTATCTGGGTCGATCGCCAAGTCATTAAAGCCAACTCGTTCTGGTGGGACATCGGGTGGTGCAGTTGTCCCCGTGACGTTGTTAATGTTTTGAATCGCTATGACATTGGGTTGCTTGAGTTGAGCAACCAATTCATTGTGACCCGGTTCGATGGGAATATCACGATACAAATCCAGGCCGATAACAGCCGGTTGCATGGCTTGCACTTTTCTCAACACTTGGGCAATAACTTGGTCGGAAAACGGCCACTTTTTCTGATCACGGATATCTTTCTCTGTAATTGTGATTACGAGGATTCGGGGGTCGGGTACTGTTTGTTTTGACCGCAGGCGTACAAGATGGTCAAAGGCCATCAGTTCTAGGGACTGTAGTCCACCTAGATACCGTACTCCTAGTAAGGCAGCTATAACAGTAATCATGGACAAGGACGCCACCGCACCCCGCTTGGCTAGCGCCACGGCTCCCACATGGACGAAGTCGGGTCTGGAAATACCAACCTTTTGAGCGATGCGGAAAATCATAGATAACGAGGATAGATGTCCTAGAGCGTCGGTACAGTAATCGCCGAAATGACGATTTTTCCTAAGGGCACTGCCCCCGTGCCTACCCCCAAACCCTGGCGGGGCAACTCGCTACAGTCACAGAACACGCTAAACGGCAAATTTGTAAAATATGAAGCATATTATTACATCTTTAGGATGGAGGGTGTTACCCCTGAGTCGCGTTATGGATAACCTGAAAAAGATTGAGCCATCGAGAGCGGCGATGATGATGTCTCAATCCGCTTAGTTTTGTTAACTTTCATAACAGCCCTAGGCTCCAGTTCTTCTGTTGCGTGAACAGTTCCTGAATGGTAGGTGAGGGTGTACTCAGGACTTCTGAGGAGTCTTGCCACAAGCTTGAGGTTACAAAAATCTGACTTTCTAGTGATCGCAACGGCTGGGAGAGTATATATAAGATATATAAGGAGACAATTCTTAAAAAATATTCATGATTGCTTCCCAGTCCGGCTTGGACACCATCAAAGAATCTTTGAAAGAAAAAGTATTTTTTGGCAACGAACCCACATCTGAGTTGATTGCCATCTTAATCGTCTATTTTGTCCAGGGTATCCTGGGCTTATCCCGTCTGGCGGTTAGCTTTTTCCTCAAAGACCAACTGGCATTAAGTCCCGCTCAGGTGGCAGCACTGATGGGTATTGCCGCTTTACCCTGGGTGATTAAGCCATTGTTTGGCTTTCTCTCAGACGGATTACCCCTGTTTGGCTACCGCAGACGCCCCTACCTGATTTTATCGGGATTGATGGGGACAGCCGCTTGGCTCAGTCTCGCCACTTTAGTGAATACCGCTTGGGCGGCGACGGGTGCCATTCTCCTGAGTTCTCTATCGGTCGCCATCAGCGATGTGATTGTAGACTCGTTGGTTGTCGAACGGGCGCGGAAAGAATCTCTGAGTGACTCCGGTTCCCTCCAATCACTGACTTGGGGCGCTTCATCCGTCGGTGGATTGATAACCGCTTACCTGAGTGGATGGCTCCTACAACATTTCAGCAATCAAACCGTCTTCGCGATTACCGCAACTTTCCCCTTATTAGTTTCAGCCGTAGCTTGGTTCATTGCTGAAGAATCTGTAGACTCCCGTCCTGACGCCTCCACAGTTTGGAACCAAATCAAGCAACTGCGGGGTGCAGTGACGCAAAAAGCCATTTGGTTGCCTACAGCTTTTATCTTCATCTGGCAAGCCACACCCAGTGCAGATTCCGCATTTTTCTATTTCACAACCAATGAGTTAGGGTTTCAACCCGAATTTTTAGGGCGTGTTCGCTTAGTAACGAGTGTTGCGTCCCTGATTGGCATCTGGTTATTCCAACGCTTTCTCAAGAACCTGCCCTTCCGCAGCCTCATGGGATGGACGACGGTAATCTCGTCTGTTTTAGGGATGAGTGCCCTACTTCTGGTGACCCACACCAATCGTACTCTGGGTATTGACGATCACTGGTTCAGCTTGGGTGACAGCCTCATCCTTACAGTGATGGGACAAATTGCTTTTATGCCCGTTTTGGTACTTTCGGCGCGGCTTTGCCCAGAGGGTGTAGAAGCGACCTTATTTGCCCTTTTGATGTCGGTGTTTAACTTAGCAGGACTGTTGTCCCATGAACTGGGAGCATTACTCACCCATTTGCTGGGAGTTACTGAGAGTAACTTTGACAAGCTGTGGCTATTAATTGTGATTACAAATGCTTCCAGTTTATTGCCCCTTCCATTTTTAGGTTGGCTACCGGCTGCTGATCCGCAAGCTGAAATTAAAGCCGCTGAAACTCATAAGTCATTGCCACGAGCAGAGCTGTTTGAACATCATTCTCCGGGTTCTATGTCGGAACAACCCTTCTTACCTGACCTATTACCTGAATTCATCCGTACTCCGTTGGCAGAACGGCTGAGTAAACGCATGGGTTCACAGCCCGTTGAAGAACCAGCTGAATAGCTTTTTCACTTTTCCATAGAAGTTTCTCAGATGCGTGAAGTACATCAGAATAACCTAACCCCCTGCCCCTTCCCTGGTAGGGAAGGGGAGAAAGAATCAAAGCCTCTCTCCTTGTAGGAGAGAGGTCAGAGTGTATCGCATCCAACTGAGAACCGCTATAGAAGTTTCTTCACTGATATAGAGATGTAGCCATCTATCTCTCTATATTTGGACTCGCAATTTTCTACACTTTTTTACATAAAAAATATGCAAACTTTACCAACTCAAGAACACTTTTCAGTTGCCGTTTCTGCTTTGCCCTATGAGCGGAATGATTGGAAAAAGGGTTATGAATCCCAACCGAACGAATACGACTATTGGATTGATGACATCGAAGGCAAGATTCCGGCGGCGCTGCAAGGGACTTTGTTTCGCAATGGCCCTGGATTACTTGATATCAATGGGCAAAGGCTGCATCATCCCTTTGATGGAGATGGAATGATAAGTGCGATCGCATTTAATAATGGTCGTGCCCACTACCGCAATCGCTTTGTCCGCACTGAAGGTTTTATTGTGGAACAAGCCGCAGGAAAAATCCTATATCGTGGTGTTTTTGGTACTCAAAAGCCTGGGGGTTGGTTAGCAAATGCTTTTGATGTAAAAATCAAAAATATTGCTAATACCAATGTTATCTATTGGGGTGGCAAACTCTTGGCGCTATGGGAAGCAGCTGAGCCTTACCGCCTAGACCCGAAGACGCTAGACACGCTGGGTATAGACTACCTAAATGGTATTTTGAAAGAAGGTGACGCTTTTGCAGCTCACCCTCGAATTGACCCCAGTTGTAACTATAATGCGGGTAAACCTGTCCTGGTTAACTTCGCCATCAAAGCCGGTCTTTCTAGCACCATTATCATCTACGAGTTCGACCAATCCGGTAAACTTCTACGGAGTCAATCGAGAAGCATTCCTGGCTTTGCTTTCATTCATGACTTTGTAATTACGCCCAACTATTGCATCTTCTTTCAAAATGCCGTTAGCTTCAATCCGATTCCCTTCGCCCTAGGATTGCGGGGTGCGGGTGAGTGCGTAAAGTTTGAGCCAAATAAGCCTACCCGAATTGTGGTGATTCCTCGTACCTCCCCAACCCACCCTTACCAAGGAGGAGACAAAGAGGGGGTGCAGATTTTGGAAACGAAAGCGGGTTTTGTCTTCCACCACGCTAATGCGTTTGAGCAAGATGGCAAGATTTACATTGACTCTATTTGCTACGACAAGTTACCGGAAGTTGAACCCGAAAGCGATTTCCGAAACGTGGATTTTGAAGCACTGACACCAGGTCAATTCTGGCGGTTTACACTCGACTTAAATGAGCAAATTGTGGAACGTCAGCAGTTGGAAGAACGCTGCTGTGAGTTTCCCTCACTGCATCCACACCACGTCGGACGCCCCTATCGCTATCTGTTCACAGGTGCTGCTCATAATCCCACAGGAAATGCACCTCTACAGGTGATTCTTAAACTGGATGTAACAACAGGGGAACAACAGCTTTGGAGTGCGGCACCGAAAGGATATGTGAGTGAGCCAAT
>NZ_DATNPA010000555.1:0-6016 GCF_036703385.1 Allocoleopsis sp.
GCGGCAGGCGATTTCTGGTGTCATCCAGTCTGCATGAATAATTGCCTCTAGTTTGCCAATATGGGATTCATCATTAGCACCGTGATATGCCAGGAAAGAAACTTGCTCATCCCGCAAACCCAAGGTTTGTTTAATCTGAGACGCCCACTGTCCAGCTAGCTGGTTACCCAATCCTTCAATAATGAACATACTGCCAATCAGGTCAACTGGATTTTCTCGTGATGCTTGATGGAAGATAAATGCAGATAGCGCCTCAGAACCGATATTCTTCTCAGCTTGCACAATCTCATCTAATTCACCTCCCACTGAAACATAGTTGCGTTCTAGCATTTGATAGTCGCGATGCTCATCCTGTGCATGACCAATGAAAGTCGAACGCAAGCGAAAATCAATCATATTCGACGCCGCACGGGCAATCCAACGAGCACCGTCCACAACTTGAGGACGCAAATTTCGCAGAAAAGCTTTGTAATCTTCTAAAGTAAACTCACCTCGATGCAGTTTGCGGATGATTGGCACAGAATGCAACTTGCGCTCAAATTCTAACCAGACAAGAGCCAACTGGCGCAGCAAATCAGCGGAAACGGAGCCTGCTGCCAAATCCGCATCTACAAAACCTGCAACCTCCGCACTCCTCTTGTTCTCTTCTCCGTGTTCTCTGTGCCTCTGTGGTTCGTTACGACTTATCTCTAGCAATTCTCCGGATGAATGGGTAAAGATTCTACCCTTTTGTTCCTCACCAGACAATTGCACCACACTCAGCATCATGTAAGCCGTTGTAAAGCGTCCACTTTCTGGCACAAAGCAAAAGATTTTCTGTCCGGGTTGCAACTTATCAGAGTGGAACAATTCTTCCAGCATCAGGTAAATTGAAGCACAACCCGTATTTCCCCGCGTGTAGAGGTTCGTAAACCACTTTTCTTCGGGAATCATGCAATTGGCTTTTTCCAATAATTCAACAATTTTTCCTCGGAAGAAATGAGAAGAATAGTGGCACAAAAGCCAATCAATTTCTGCGGGTTTAACTCTGCCCAAGTCAATTAGCCTTAACCAGCCTTCAACCCCCAGTTTGATAACATCATCCAGTAGTCGAATATTTTGCCGTAAATTAATCGCTCCTCCTGCTGCCGCCTCGGAGTAAGAGGGATAATCCATCCAACTTTTTTGACCCGTTTCATCCTCGGTGCCAGCATACATACACAGCGGATAGGCATTCGCATGAGAAACTAATTCAACCCACTCAATTTTTAAGCTTATGCCATTGCTTCGAGGTTGGTCTTGAATTAAAAAGGCTCCAGCCCCGTCTGAAAGCATCCAGCGCAAGAACTCTGTATCAAACGGCAGGTTACCACCATTGATGACTCTCGATTCTGCTTCAAAGTGAGTATGTTTAAACAAACGAGATGCTAACTCCGAAGCTACAGCTATAGAAGACCGTTTCCTACCTAGTTGGACTTGGGAAGCGGCATAATTCAATGCTGCAACACCTGCACAACAGACACCTTGTGTAGAGATAATTTCGATGGGAGATAATTCCGGTAATTCACCGTGTACCATGCTGGCAAATCCCGGTACCAATAAGTCAGGCCAGCTAGTCGCACAAGCGAGTAAATCAATAGCAGCGGGTTCTAGATTTAACTGAGATAGAGCATCGCGGACGGCATAAGCAGCCATCTGACTATTGAGATAAGTCGTATTTTGCTGTCGGTCGATCGCATAGTGGCGTTGCTGAATACCGTTGCTTTTGAGGATACGATTTCTGACTTTGGAAGGGCGTCCGCCAATCTTCCCCAGGTATTCTTCCATTTGGTTATTGTCTATCGGTTCACCCGGCAAAAATTTACCGATGCTATTAATATAAGCGCCGTTCATAGAGGATTTTTTCCTGAAACGAGGTTTTTGCAGCTGGAAGAAACTTTTAGTGACTATCAGCAGTCAACTTAATTAGAATCTATTCACTCAGCTTTAGTAAAAATTCCTTTTCTGTGACAGTTCTAAAAATTGTCCTATAACTTGGGTAATACTCTATGTATTGTTAAAAAGCCTATAAATCTTTCTATAACCTTTAAAATTAAGATTTTTACTGATTTTGCTAGCTCATTTTTATTTTTATCTTCCAAAGGTAAATATGTGACAGATAGATCAACTGTCACCTACCTCTAGAACTTTTGCAATCAAAATAGGCTAATCCTAGGGAAGCAAACATCTATCAGAGCGCTGTTCAAAGCTCCCGGATTTGTCCCCGGAGATGAGAGTGAGGTGGATAATATAGCCCTTCCTGATTGGATTCGGTACACTTTTAACCTCTCTGGAAAACCTCTCTCCTACAAGGAGAGAGGCTTTGAAATTAGCCCCCTTCCCTACTAGGGAAGGGGGTTGGGGGTTAGGTCTGACTGTACTCCATTCATTTGAGAATCGCTATAATTACGAATTACCAATTATAAATTACGAATTATCGTGACATCCTCCCTCTGAGTCCTCTGCGTCCTCTGTGGTTTGTTAATCATTCTCCAATCTAAAATCCCAAATCGAATGACATGAGAGCAACTACTGAAAAAGGCTCATTTCTAACATCGGCAAACTTAACGCTGCGGCAAGGTTTAGAACATTACTATCAAGCCAACCCCCAGATTAGTCGCTATCAAGATATTTGGGTGGGATGGTTGCGAATTCCCTGGGGTGACTTGCAAAAGCATGACATCATGCATGTAGTAACTGGCTACAGCACTGATTTAGACCAAGAATTGCGACTCATTGGCTTTTTGCTGACCGCTTTGACATGGCGTCGCCCTTGGTATTTCTACCTTCAGAGTATCGGTGTCTTTCTAGAAATTTTGTGGAAGTCCGTGCGGAGGAAAGCATTTGGAGTAGTTTACTATTCTCCTTTGCAAGTATGCCGATTTTACTGGGAGGGCGTGCGCCAAGGGACAACGGTGTGCAAGAAGATCGATGCTTATCTTGACCCAGAGGTAGTGATGAATCGGGAGTTGCGATCGCTCAGGGAAGAGTATGGTATCAAGAACGCTGGGGCTTGGGATAGCTAAGCTCTGAGAAATCTATTCTTTTCTGGCAACAATCCGGAGTCTTTGATAATCAGCAAACCAAGTCCCATCCCGATATAGCTGTGGTCGTAGTTGATTTTCGATATGTTGAATCACACTAGGGCGTTTGTTGGCAGGAATAGCTTGCAGAAAGCTATTGGCAAACATTTCCAGCCAGTTTTGTAGACCATTTTCACCATCTTCTAACCCAGTTGGACGAGCGAATAGGGTGGCATACGTCACCAAAAAGCCTTGTTTTTCTAACAGCATGGAATAGTCTCCGATACTTGGAAAGTACCAGGGGTTAAGTTCTGGTTGTACCGGATAGCCAACGGCTTCTAGGGCGTTGTTAATTGCGGTAACGATCGCATTTATATTTCCCTTGCCGCCAAACTCCGCCACGAAACGCCCCCCCGGTTTTAGAGCATTCCAGATACAAGCAATGACGGCTTCTGGCTCCTTTATCCAATGCAGCGTTGCGTTAGAAAACACCGCATCGAAGGGTTCTGCAAACTGAAAATTCCTGGCATCTGCAACTTCAAATTGCAAGTCTGGATAGTTCTGCTGGGCTTGTGCAACCATAGTCGGTGACTGATCAATGCCAATCGCGATCGCACCGCTTGCGGCAATTTGTGCTGCCAGTCGCCCGGTGCCACATCCCAAATCTAAGATGCGATCGCCCATCTGTGGCGACAATAACTCTAAGCAATCAGCCCCGTACCGCCAAACAAAGGAATGCTTGCTTTCGTACAAGGCACTCTTCCACTGATTCTCTGGCATGATTCCTAATTCTCCACGGCGATAACTCTTCTTTTCACAGTAGGAGAGCCGATTATAAATGTCCAATATATATTTGGCTATCAATTAATATATAAAAGATATAAAAAAGCTAGTGCAAGAAGGCAGTTCGCGTAGCGTTCTCCGTAGGAGTAGACAGGAGGCAGTTCGCGCAGCGTTCTCCGCAGGAGTAAGCAGAAGGGATATTGCTTGTACAGTAAGCTTTTTAACCTTTTTGAACTGGTGGGTTATTTTTGCCGCGCTGTACTAGTCCCGAATTATCTTTACGCTAGGGCGTGTTTTCAAACTCTATATTTACCTGTGTGTTGCGAAGAAGATCCCCCCCAGCCCCCCATAAAAAGGGGGGAGAATCAAGTCTTAGTCCCCATTTTTAAGGGGGATGCAAGGGGAATCTTAAGGTTTGAAAACACACCCTAGGAAACTGTAGGGTCAACCAATTTGGGATTTTAGATTTACGCGAGCGTTGCGGACGCAGCGCAACAAGTGTTTTGGTATTGATTCAGCCGAACGAAGAGGCGAGGCATGAACCCAAATTTTTTTAATCCAAAATCCAAAATTCAAAATCGATTGACCTGGGAGAAGCTTCAGCTTGACCCAGATGCTTGGAAAGTTACTTATGGGGAGATTTTTAACGCCTAACTCTAAAATAGCACAGCATCCTAGAGCTTTTTTTAAGGAATCCCCAACGTATTTTCAGCCGAATGAAGAAGAGTTATTGAGAGAATGAACCCGCTAAATTCTACCTCCAAAATCTGTTCTATATATGAAGTTCCGGTAAAGAAATCCAAGAAAATCCTGTAAACAAGAGATAACTCGTAATATTCGATTTTGCTTCATCTATTTTAGGATTTATATTCATGGAGTAAAAATTATTAGTTCATTTAAACAGACTGGCGGTGAGAGCATTAGCTGGTCAGATTACTACAATCAGGTTTTCAATTGCTCTGGCTGTTGTTGCAGCCTCTGAAGGACCAAGCATTTGGTTTAACCAGTTCCAATGAGCTAACAGATTCTTGCTCCCGTTGACCAGAGAAAGCGCGGTAATTGCGATCGCCGCTCGAATTCTGCTGCCGTTCCCTTGTTTATTAGTTTGAGGTCAACCCATGACAGCTACTTTGCACAGACCCCAATTCGCTTCTCAAAGCCTCAGTATTCCAGCCTCCACTACCCGCGAAATTGTCTTTATTGATTCAGCAGTGACGGATTATTCAGATTTGGTTGCAGGAGTGCGATCGCGTGTTGAGGTAATCGTGCTAAATGCGATGCGAGATGGGGTTGAGCAAATCAGCGAAGTCTTGGCACAGCGTAAAGATTTGACGGCTGTTCACCTGGTTTCGCATGGCTCACCAGGACGGGTGCAATTAGGTGCGATCGAGTTGAGCCTGGAGACAGTGAATCGCTATACTTGGCAACTTCAGGCTTGGGCAGAGGCACTGACGGATGCAGCCGAGTTGCTGATTTATGGATGCGAGGTAGCCAAGGGCGACAGAGGACGGGTCTTTGTCAATATGCTACATACCTTAATTGGCGCGAATGTGGCAGCCTCGGCAGTGATAACAGGTAGCGCCGCTCAAGGTGGAAACTGGGCATTAGAAACGTCTACTGCGCCTAGCGAGGTTAGTTTAGCATTCACATCTAAGGTGCTTGAGCAATATGCTGCAACATTAAGCAATGAGCCAATTCAGTACAACATTAACCTAGCAACAGATAGTTCTAATCCAAGCAATTTTACGGATGTCAACGGCACGCTATACTTCAGTGCTTACAACAGCAGCAATGGCTACGAACTGTGGAAGATTGACCCAGCAACGGGCAATCCGGTGAGCGTCACCGATATCGAACCAGGCAGTGGCAGTTCCTCTCCGGAATCTCTGACGAACATCAACGGCACGCTGTACTTCAGTGCCTACAACAGCAGCAACGGGTCTGAACTGTGGAAGATTGACCCCGCCACAGGCAATACGGTGCGCGTCACCGATATCGAAGCCGGCAGTGGCAGTTCCTCTCCGGAATCTCTGACGAACATCAACGGCACGCTGTACTTCAGTGCCTACAACAGCAGCAATGGCTTTGAACTGTGGAAGATTGACCCGGCAACGGGCAATCCGGTGCGATTGGAAATCGAAGCAGGCACTGGCAGTTCCTCTCCGTCCAATCTGACGAACGTGAACGGCACG
>NZ_DATNPA010000556.1:0-15026 GCF_036703385.1 Allocoleopsis sp.
AACCGACTAAAGCAGGGTCATGATACCTGGGAGTCCATTGAAAAAGACCTGATGGCTCTCATCCAGGGAAATGCTAACTTAAACCAAGCGTTTCAAGAGATTAGACGCCAACTGGATGAAATGGATGATGAAGAACTTCTCGACCTAATGCCTAGTGAAACTAAACAAAAAGTAACATCCGATACTAACGGTGTTGTAACCTATGATTCTGTAGCATCCGCTAGTAAAGGAGTTACAGAGTTAGGTATACTTGAACAACTTCTCGTGCAACTTAGAGGTGAGATTAGTCTGAGGAAGGCAGACCCTCAGTTAGCATTTGAGACACTTGCTTCAGAGTGGAAAGAGCAAGTTGGTGGCTCCTCATTTGTTGTAGAAAAAACAAATCATCCTGCTTATCAAAAAATTATAGAAATGGGGTCAGTAGTAGTTCCTTTTCTACTTCGAGAACTTGAACAAAAACCTACTCATTGGTTCGAGGCACTAAAAGCGATTACAGGTGCAAATCCCGTTCAACCCGAACAACGCGGAAGAACAAAGCAAATGGCTCAAGCTTGGCTCCAGTGGGGTAGAGAACAAGGATACAACTGGTAAGGTAGGGATTGAGTGTCTAGAGTAGATTCCTGGCTTAGGACTTATTGTCCCAACATTTCTCCTGACCAATATCAAATCACAAGCCCTGAGACATCAGATTATAACTGCATCGGTTGGGGTGCCGAAGAAGACGATCGCTGGTGGGATCCGACAGACCCAGATCAGTATTGGCCTGATCAAGTACCGAGAGAGTTAACAATAGCAGCTTTTATTCAAGCTTACGCAACTATGGGTTATATATCTTGTGACAGTGTTGAATTTGAGCCTGGATTTCAAAAACTAGCAATATATGCCAGAGATGATGGTCAGCCAGATGGCGGACAGCCAACTCATGTAGCGAGACAGTTACCTAATGGCAGATGGACTAGCAAATTAGGCGAGTTGGAAGATATAGAACATGAACTTGATGGACTGAGAGGCTTTTATTATGGAACAGTAGCACAGATATTAAAACGACCTGCCAGCGAATAAAATTTGTTGCAATTATCTAGGAATGTTTGGCGGCGTGGGAATTTGCCGACAAAACTCCCCCAGTGCAGAGGAGCGATCGCTACGCAACAGCATATCCTGTATACTGCCTCACATCCGGTGGATGAAACCCCAAAACGATTTTATCTTTAGGAATTCCCGCAGCAACCAGTTCGTTCGTCACACCATCTTCAGTATCATCTCGCTGCACCCAAACCTTGCCATCAATAATATCAAGATGAACAAGGCATCCATGAACACGCCTCGCTGCATCCCAACCCAGAGTAACTAATAAATAGCTATCGGCTACTTCATCAAAAACTGCCTTACAAGTAAGTTCTCCATGAGCGTATGGAATTTTAGTGTAGGGTTCAAGAACGCTCTTGATAATTTTTCGATAATTCTCTAAGGTATCCATTGCACAATTACCTCGTTTTGAGCTTCAAATACGATTAGGTTGAGATTCTCATCAGCAATCAAGAGTTGACCAACTGGTTCTTCAAAAAGAGAGTTAAACGTTATGTCGCGAACTGCCAGATATAAAGTCCGTTCTGGATCTGTTTTACGCATAACAGCTCGGTAAAGAACAAACTGACCAACTGCATTTTTAAGGTCTTCCATTTCGGAAGTACCAACAAAGCTCTTAATCTCTACGGCAATTTTTCGTTCTTCCCGTTCTGCTGCCAAGAGTTGCCGTGCGCCAAGATCAACATACATATCCTTTTTGCCCCATCGCAGATGAAACGGATCATGCGAGATTGTCCAACCATCTTTGACGAGTGCATTCTTCATCGCATTGTGATAGATGTCTAGGGCAGGCATAGGCAAACAATGTTCTCTTCTCTGGCAAGTGCTGAAATTAAGAACTGCATAGCTTGTAACTTATCAGCATCGGATAGTTTTTGCCGAGTTGGCAGTAATTCTGTCACAGACATAGCACAGACATTTAAGAGCTAATTTCAATTATAGAGATAGCCCAAATCTCAACCTTCCAGCCAGCGATCGCATAACTCAAACAGACCAAAACGCGATCGCTTCTTGGCTGAACCTGGGCAAGTGCACCTATCCTTCCTGTACCATCCACACCAGCATTCCCAAAATTTGCTCAACTGGAGGAAGTGGGTAATCTGTGAGATCGACTGTTACGGTTCGTCCTTGCAATTGGAGAAATCTCCAGGCAGTTCCACTGCTGATACTGCCGTAGATAGTAGCAATGGGCTGACCGTTTGCTTCATTAAACTTTTGAGCTGCCACCATTTCAGCAATGCACTGCCCAATCCCGATATTCAAATCCGCCTTTTTTGCCTCAACAATCACCACTGCCGGAGCTTCAATCTCTAACTGCTCCGGTGAACGAGTAATCAAGAAATCGCATACTCCATCGAGTCCAGAGGCGGGTTCGACAGTAAACTCTGCACCAGAGAACAGGCTAACTTGGCGTTGCAGAATCTTTCGCACCTCAACGAGGACAGGACTGATAATCAATTCAGAGCGTGCTTTTTCGCTGCCAGTAGCGATCGCCAGTGGTAAAGTTTCTTCCAAAAAGGCAGCAAGGGTGATACTGGGTGCAATGGGGTTTATCTCCGGCAGAAATCGCTTACCCTCAATGGTGTTCAGACCGAAGGCTTGTTTCACCTTGCGGAGGGTGAACTCACTGTAAGACATTGCAATTCCCCTCTGAGTGTCTATAACCTCAATCTTCGCTCAATTGGGGAGTTTAAGTTGATGGTTGAGTAGAGCAGTGAGCCGCTTACATCCTCTCCAGTGCGATCGCTCTAATAAAAGTGGATGAAAATTGAAAGCGATCGCTAGACTCAAACAGACTAAGACGCGATCGCACTCTAATTAACCTAAACCTATTAGCCGATTCTCACTCTTACTCTCCTGGTGCTGGAGGCTGATCGCTAACCGATGATTGTTTCAGCTTTCGTGACTCTAACCATCCGGGCACCACAAACCAAGCAACCACCAGGATAAGAGCAACGATCGCAAATTTAGCGACCCAAGATATTAATTGTTCTAGGGGTATAATCCGTCCGAGAAAGAAGGATAAAGTCACCATCACCGATGCCCAAACGGTAGCACCCGCTAAATTGAACAACATGAATTGCGGAAAGGGCATTTCCACAATCCCTGCCATTGGGCTAGCTAAAATCCGCAAAAATGCCACAAATCTGCCGAAAAATACAGCTCTGCCTGCATTTTCTCCAAACTCCCTTTTCACTTCCATCAGTTGCGCTTCACTGATGCGAAACAAGCGCCCCGCTCGTTGCAATAAAGTCCATCCGCCCAGTTTACCAATCCAATAACCAACGCTGCTGCCCAACACAGCACCGATGCTTGCCGTACCCAGCACCAGCCAATAATCGAGTTCTCCACTACCTGCCAGGAAACCTCCTACGATGGTAATCGTTTCCCCTGGGATGGGAATTCCTAAGCTTTCCAGGGCGATTCCTAAAAAGACTGCCCAGTAGCCATAGTGCTTTGCAATTTCCTGGATTGTCTCCAGTGACAGAAACTCAAAAGACATCCAGCTTAGCCTTTACAAATGTTCATCACTTTTCTCATCTTGACGCGCTCCCTGGATTTGTGTCAATGAAGCAGGGTGCATTAGGGGCATACAATTCTGAGCGATCGCCACTTGGTGGCTTTGGCTCACCGTAACACACCCTATACATTCCGTAATCCTCTTTAAGTAGGTACCAGCTCACCCGGACGCAGCTTAGCCCATTTCCCGGTTTCCTGTTTAAAGCTCAAGCACCCCACTACATCCCATTCCATCTCCACATAATCTTGACGGGGACGGATATTGACATTAATCGTAGGTTCTGTCGCTTCAAAATCGGGGGTTTCTGTCAAGTGCGGCACCTCATGCTGAGTTTCCACAGCATGATAGGTAGTGCAGCGGTCTACATAGTGGCAGTTAACGCAAATACACATTGCACAAACTCCAAGTCCTTTTTGCCACTGTAGCTCAGGCAAGACCTCTGTTCACCAGCATTTGGATTGATTTTTATTACTTGTGAAGAAGTTTTTCGCTATGAATTGCACTTTGAAAGGGGAGGGGAATTCTTTCTCCCCCTTCCCTTGTAGGGAAGGGGGTTGGGGGGTTAGGTTTTTATTAGTGAATCGGTATTCTCAACATGGCTTCCTCTGTCCTCTCTCCCGAAACTTGGCCTTTTAGCCAAGAATGGCTCCCGCCAGAGGCTTGCTTAGTCGGCGGTGCAGTGCGGGATGCCTTACTCGGAAGGCGGGGTGAATACCTAGACTTAGACTTTGTTTTACCCACTGACGCTGTACAGACAGCGCGAAAGCTGGCTCAGCACTACAAGGCTGGATTTGTAGTACTCGATCCCGATCGCCAGATTGCTAGAGTGGTATTCGACCAAGCAACCGTTGATTTGGCTCAGCAAGAAGGTGATAGCCTGGAAACTGACTTGCGACGGCGGGACTTTACAATAAATGCGATCGCCTACAATCCCCATACCCAAGAACTCATCGACCCACTCCAAGGTTATGCCGATTTGCAACAGGGTATCATCCGGATGGTATCTGCCAAAAATCTCCAAGATGACCCCTTGCGGCTACTACGAGCCTATCGGCAAGCCGCCCAGCTCGATTTTAAGATAGAACCAGCCACTCAGTCAGCCATTCGCCAGCTAGCGCCCTTACTCCAGAAGATAGCCGCAGAACGGGTACAGGTAGAATTAGGTTATTTACTGAAATCCCCCCAAGGGACTACCTGCCTAAGAGCAGCATGGGAGGGTCAGTTGCTACAAGGGTGGTTTCCCGATGCAACGGCTCAAGGCTTAGCACAAGTCGTAGGCGTTGACTTGGCAGCTATGACTTTAAAAGAATGTTGGCCGACACTGGGGCTAGAACTTCGAGCCTCAGTTGGCGGCAAGTCAGCCTCTTTGGTGAGTCTGGCGAAGTTGTCGTGTTTGCTGTCATCAGTGCCAAAAGCCGCTGAGGAACAGTTATTGAATTTAAAGTATAGTCGCGCTGAGGTTCGCATAGGGATTACCCTGGTCAAAGATTTGTCCCAACTTTTATCTCACGCCACTTCCCCAATGTCTATCAAGGAGCAGTATTTTTTCTTTCAGGAGGTTGGAGCAGTCTTTCCGGCTTTGGCAGTTCTGGCTGTGGCGTCTGGAATCCCTGTGGAGCAGGTTACACCTCTGATTAAGCGATATCTTACCCCTGACGATCCGGTGGCTCACCCGACTCAACTGGTAACGGGCAAAGATTTGATGCGATCGCTTGACCTTCCAGCAGGGCGGCAAATTGGTCAACTGCTCACGGCTATCGGGGTTGCACGCGCCGAGGGGCGAATTTCCACAGCAACACAAGCCTTAGAATTAGCAACTCAGATCATGGACAATGTTTAAGCTATGAAGGATGAAGTATAGAAGAAATTTAAGATTTTAATACTAGAGGGTATTCCAAAAATCTTCTCTGGGGAGCGATCGCTGTTGCAATTGTTGATTAATTTGGGCAGCGGCGGCTAATCCAGAGTTCAAGGCACTGTCTATTCGTTTGCCTCCGCACCAATCGCCACAACAAACGAGGGGTAAGGGTGTTGTAGCACCAAGGTAGTCCTGATTTAAGGGAGACTTGGGAAAGGCATAACGCCAACGATGGACTTGAAACCAATCTGGAGCATCGAGCCAGGGAGTGAGCAACTGTGCGGCACGGGATAATAGCTGCTGTCCTGCTGGCTTTAAATCTTCTGCATTAAGGTATTGTTGGGCAAACTCAGCGGTACTTTGTAAAACAAAAATCGGCATCTGAGGATTGGATCGCTTGCTACTATCTAAGCCAATCCAGGCTAGATCAGAATCATTGGATACAGTACAAGCTAAAGGGAAGTCTTGAATGGCTGCTTGTGGATAACCTGCGATCGCACTCAAGCAAGGCTCAAACTCGACAGAACTTAGGCAAGCTAAAAATTCCGGTGACAGACCTTTTGTTGCTAGAGGTTCAAGTAGCATGAAAGCTTGAGGGGCTGGTATGGCAACAACAACGGCTCTAGCCCTGATTTCGTGAGGTATCTCAGATGAGTCGAAGGTGAGAAGCCAACTTTGTTCTTCTATGGGTGTTATGGCTTGTACTCGCTGATTCAACTCAATGTCTAAACCTGTAGCCAGAAATTTGGCAACGGCTGTGATTCCGGTAGGCACTGCGTAACATGTAAGGTGTGAGGGGTGAGGCAGATCTTCGCCCGCTGACTCCGGTTTAGGTGGTTTGAGTTCGTATAAAGTATCAGTCCATGTTTGGAGGATACCGCGCTGTAGTAGGAGATCAATTAGCTGCGGGACTAACTTACCTTGCGCTTCCAGGTAGCGTACTCCATGATCGACATAGGTATCATAGAGGCGTCGTGTTGCTAAACGTCCCCCGACACCGCGAGACTTTTCCACGACAACCAGATGATATCCAGCTTGGTGTAGCTGTTGGGCACAGGTAAGTCCTGCAATTCCGGCACCAATAATGACGACATCAAACACGACGAAGGCTCTCCTTTGGTATACAAGTAGAATAATTGACAAGAAGAGAACTGGGGTTTTGGAGGGAAGGACGTTGGATGAGCTAAGAAGCGCCTTAGAGTTAGCGACTGAAGAAGAGTTAGTTCAACTGACTGACATTCTGTTCCGTCGTAAGTTTAATCCCCTCGATTATGTTCAGACACCTGATCCGATTGAGCTGCAAAGCCGCGATCGCGAAGCTTGGTTAGATGCCATAGAGGATCGATTTCGCTTTTTGGCGGCAGATGGCATGACGGTACTCAGAGGACGCAGCCACGAATTTACCTACCGACAAGCACTGATTCAAGTTTGTCATTATCTGAAGATTCCTTACTCTAAAAAGCTGACAACGACGGATATAGAGGCAGAAATATTTCTGAACTTAATGGGTCGAGCCTGGAAAAAGTTACCCGCCTCAGAGAAGAAATCACTCACCGTGCGAGTGCAGCGATCGCTGGCTCAGTCCAACTTTTCTGAGCCATTACCTGTACACTTACAGCACAACCCGATGAGTTTACTCGTCAAAGGTGGCAGTGCCTTAGCTGTGAGTTCAATTATTAAGCCGTTCCTGTTGCAACAGATGGCACGTCAGCTTGCCCTTCATTTTGCTAAATATCAAGTTGCCAAAGAAGCTGTTGTTCGTGGCAGTGCGGTAGCGGCAGCTCAGGTGGAAAACTACCTGGTGCTACAAACGGCACGGAGGGGAATAGCGCTCAATGCCGCTCGTTATGGAGCGACTCGGAGTGTATTTGCATTGCTTGGGCCGGTACTCTGGGGCTATTTCTTTGCTGACTTAGGCTGGCGTGCGATCGCAACAAATTATAGTCGCATTATCCCCACCATCTTTGCCCTGGCACAAATTCGTCTGACTCGTGCCGAATGTTGGGAACCAGCTTAATCAGACGAACGACTCAGCACTCAACACCCAACTTTTTTAAAATACGGGCGCACTCCAGTTTTAGTGAGGATGAGGCGTGAAGAGTCGATTCAAAATTCAAGAGGCGTTTGAGCATTTTTCTCAAACCCTAAAATCGCTTGTATGTCGGCATCCTGAACCCCGTTTGCAGGCAACGTGGAATGTGATGCAACTGGGGCTGCTCTTATATCCTTGGATGCCAACGGTTGGGATAGTCGGATTGCTCCTGGCTGTGGCAGGGAGTTGGAAGCAAGAATACCGCGCCATTGTTCGACGCCCTTTGAATTGGGGATTGGCAATTTTGAGTGGCTGGCTGGTAATTACCTGTTTCTTTGCCAGTAAACGCGCAGAAGCCTTTTTGGGTTTAGCCAATTTCTTACCCTATTTTCTGCTTTTTGCGGCCTACAGTAGGTTAATTCAGTATCCCTCTCAACTGCGGCAGTTAGCAAAGATTTTTGTTATTGGTTCATTGCCCGTTGTATTTATCGGTTTTGGGCAGTTGTTTTGGGGATGGGCGGGTAAAGAGCCGTTGCAAATTGTGTTCGGTTGGATACTCGAAGCGAAGGGTAATCCCCCTGGACGGATGGCTTCGGTATTCATGTACGCCAATATCCTTGCCGCTTATCTCCAAATGGCGTTTATTTTGGCGGTAGGGCTTTGGATTGAGGTGTTTCAAGCTGGGCGAAAGCGCTGGAATAAATTCCAAGTCGGTCAGCTGTTGTTTTTGAGTGTAGCGGTCATTGGGAATGCGATCGCTCTGATTCTGACCAATTCTCGCAATGCTTGGGCGATCGCTGTTTTGGCTTGCCTTGCCTTTGGACTTTACCTAGGTTGGCGTTGGATCGTGCTAGCTGTCACAACTGCTGCGGGTACTATTCTGTGGGCGTCATTTGGCCCTGAGTTTGGGCGTCAATGGCTGCGTAGCACGATTGTCCCTGCTTTCTTCTGGGCACGACTAACTGACCAATTGTATCCCAATCGCCCGCTTGCTCTGATGCGGAAAACCCAGTGGCAGTTTGCCTGGAATATGACTCAGGAGCGTCCTTGGATGGGTTGGGGACTCCGGAATTTTACACCCCTCTACGAAGCTAAAATGCACCTTTGGCTGGGTCATCCCCACAATTTACTACTCATGTTGATGGCTGAAACAGGTATTCCTGCAACGCTGCTATTCTGTGGCTTAATTGGCTGGGTTTTGACTCAAGCTGTCTTACTTTTAAGAATTTGGTCAGATATTGAATCGCTGGAAGATAGAGCCTCCTGGCTTCAAGGCAAATTAATCTTTTTCACTTATCTAGTGGCATTCGGTGGCTGTACTCTATTTAACTTGGTAGATGTAACCCTGTTTGATTTACGAGTAAATACACTGGGCTGGCTGCTTTTATCAGCAATTTGTGGCGTAGTTTATCAATATCAAGGGATTTTGACTTCCCAACGACTTAAGAAAGCCATTCATCGCGATTAAGCTACTCTTGATGGCGGCTTGGGTTTAATTATAGATTTTTGTTCTTTAATAATTGTTGATTGACATTACAGTTAGTTATTTAACATTGCCATAATTGTATAAATCCCTGGCATTTCTACTGCGCATTCGGGGAAGACGATAGAGATTAAACATCTACACAATTAATCTGCTGCCATGTCTGTACCGAGTTATTTTTCTGCTGTCGCAAAAATATTGATTCAGTCAGGCTATATTAATGTCAAACAAATGCAGCGAGTATTTGCTCAATTCCAGGGAGTAGGAAAATCACTCGCACAAGGAGGTTTCTCCTTAATAGAAGTTCTCGAATCTATCACTGGGCAACCGCTACCAGAGCATTTACGACAGCATTTATGGAATAACTTGTCTTGTACTTCTGCCTCCTTTATTGAAAAATTAATACGGTCGGGTTATGTTACCCATGACCAGATGCAGCAAGCCTTGGAAGAAGTGCGTAGATCAGGACAGTTATTACCAGAAATTCTGAAATTGATAACAGGTCGTCCGTTTCCAGCTGAATTTCTGCATCAAGCTAAACAGCAGCAGTTATTTGAACTCAAAGTCCTGTATGGTGTGAAATCTTGCGATCTAGAACTAATAAAAAATGATTATCACCAAGTGCGTGAATTTATCGACAGGCTGATTTCTATCGACATCTGCCGTCGCTATCACTTAGTGCCGATATCAAAGACTAAAACCCAAGCACCATCACTTTTGGTGGCAATGGTAGACCCCAATAACCTAGATGCTGAAGACGATATTAACCGTATCTTGCGACCTCAAGGAATTGCGCTAGAACGAATGGTCATTACTCAAGAGGACTATCAAAATATTATTGCCAAATATCTAGATGAAAAATTGGCACGTCAAAAACAGCTAGAAATAGAACAGGCTGTAGACGTACAACAGGACTTGGAGAATATATCCAGTATTGACACCTTGCCGAATGCACCGGATGAAGTCGAAGAGCTCGATTGGAATGGAGCAGAAGATGCTCCTGTAATCAATCTGGTCAATAAAATTCTAGCTAAGGCGCTGCAAGAAGGAGTTTCTGATATCCACATCGAACCCCAAGAAGACCATTTACGCATCCGATTTCGCAAAGATGGGGTGATGCGTCAAGCGTTCAATCTCTTACCGAAGAAAGTCATTCCCGCTGTTTCGGCTCGCTTTAAAATTATGGCGGAGCTGGACATTACAGAACGACGACTGCCCCAAAACGGGAAAATTCGGCGAATATACCAAGGTCGCAAAGCAGATTTTCGAGTGAGTACTTTACCCAGCCGCTTTGGCGAGACAATTGTGCTGCGAATCTTGGATTACGAGGAAACCCCCATAAGTTTAGACAGGTTGATCATTAACCACGAGACACTGCACTTAGTCAAGAAAATGGCAAAACGTCCCTTTGGACTCATCTTGGTAACAGGATCAACTGGCTCGGGAAAAATAACAACCTTATACTCAATTCTGAGAGAACAGAATGATATTGGGATCAATATCTGTACGGTGGAAGACTTAATTGAGTATACCCTTCCAGGAACCACTCAGGTGCAAGCGCGGCAAGAAAAGGGTATGGATTTTGCCTCGATTCTCCTGGCACTTATGCAACAAGACCCGGACGTGATTATGGTAAGTGAGATACGGGACAAAGAAACAGCCAAAATAGCGCTGGAAGCGTCTCTCACAGGACATTTCATGTTAGCCGCCTTACATGCAAATGATACTACTGATGCGATCGCTCGCCTGTCCAGAATAGGTGTTGAACTCTATATGATTGCTAATGGGCTGATTGGAGTCATTTCTCAGCGTTTGTTACGGCAAATTTGTGTAAAGTGTCGCATCCCTTATCATGCTAGCGTTACTGAACTTGCCAGATTTGGTTGGTCAACTTCCGGTGAAGGTGAAGGAGAAGTAACCCTATATAAAGCCAATACACTGCAACCTGAAGAAATTCAGGAAGCTAGAAGTACAGGGACACTCTGCCAAAGGTGTAATGGCATTGGCTACAAAGGACGAGTTGCCGCGTATGAGGTGATGTGTATCAGCGAACAACTCCAAACATTAATTAACGAAGGAGCCTCAACCGAGCAGCTTAGACAAGCTGCTGTGAATGAAGGGATGAAGACCTTACTATCCTATAGCCTAGAGCTAGTACGAGAGGGCTACACAACGTTAGCTGAAGTGGAACGGGTAGTATATACAGATTCTGGTCTAGAACTAGAACTGAAGGCGAAACGCCAGAGTACTCTAACCCCTCGTTCTTCTCCCAATACAGATGTGAAAAACGCGTCTACTAATCCCTTGCTGAGGTTGCAACAGCTTGAGAAACAACTTGAGGCACTCACTCATCAGTTTCAACAACTGAAACAAGAGCTTGGGAATTGATGGGGAGAAGAGTCAAGGACTCCGCCAGCAGATTAGGGCAATTGTCGGGTGTTTTGATCGCAGTTCCAGATCGCCACCAAGTCTAGTGCGATACCCAACCACAGCGATGGCGTAGCCGTGGGATTCAATCACACGATCGCACTGCTTCCTACGCTTCGCTTAAAATAATGAGAAACATGTTGTAATCTCTGCCGGGTAAAACTGCCGTGGCGCAAGATCGGGTCAGACAAAAACTCAGGAATGGTGTAACACAAAATCCAAATTATTATCTCCTAATGGGGTTACACCCTAGTGCATCACCCATAGAAATCCGGCGTGCCTATCGGGAACTCAGCAAGCGCTATCACCCCGATACCACTGACTTACCGACTGACACGGCAACTCAAAAGTTTCAACAACTCAATGAAGCGTATGCCACTCTCAGCAATCCAGAGCGGCGAGTAGCGTATGATCAAACCATTGGCTACTCACGCCTCAATGTCATTCAGGCACCTGCAAACTTAAACATACCCGTTTCTCAAAAGCGACCAACCTACTCATCCTCAGCCTATCTCGACCCAACTGACCGCCCTCTCTCGGCGGGTGAGATTTTTGCTCTGTTTATTCTGGGTTTAACCTTTGTGGGTTGCATTCTGCTAGCGATCGCGATCGGGTTAACTAGAGGAGATTCCGCTTTTCACCAAGTCTCTCAGACGACGCGTAATGACTTGCCAACTCAAGGACAGCCGAGTCCTCAACCGCTGAAGACACCTGCCACCCTTGAATCCCTGTCTCTCCTAGAAAAGCCCTTGGTAACTACTAAAGCTCCTATAATTCCTGAATCCCTGCCAGCTGACAAGTTCTAAGCTTGAGCCAATCGCAACCTGTCTTTCAGGCACACACCTACTGTCCCGACATAACTTAAAATAATCCAAATTTTATTATGACTATGGCTCTTCCGTCAGCTGACACCCCTTTATACAACCATCCCCTCCCAGAAATTGAGAAGTGGCTGAAAGCACAGGGATGTGAACAAGACCGCGATGATTTACACTGCTGGCACGTTGAGCGACTCAATTGGAAAGCTGAACTGTGCTTGGAGATTGAGGAGTTAACTGTGCGCTATTTAAATGCAGGTGAAGGGGGACGAGATATTCAGCGCTCCTTCAAGTACTCCCTCAGCCGTGAGGATGTAGAAGCGGCTGTTTTCTCCGGCCCGTAAGGGTTGAAGGTTTAAGGTTGGCAAGTTGAAGGTTAGTAACTGGTCTAGTTGACAAGTTCCAGATTGGCAAATTGAAGGTTAGCAGCTTTATGCTTAACTTTTAACCTTCAACCTCCAACCCTCAACCCTTCTTAAACCTTCCCAAAGCGGCGATCTCGCTTTTGATAGGCAGACAACGCCCGATGAAACTCTGCCCGACTAAAATCAGGCCAGAAGGCTTCTGTAATATAGATTTCGGCATACGCCATTTGCCATAGCAGAAAGTTGCTCAAACGCAGCTCTCCGCTCGTGCGAATTAGCAAATCTGGGTCACCCAAATTAGCTGTATAGCGGTGTTGTGAAAACAGTTCCTCGTCAATCTCATCCGCTTGGATGTGACCTTGCTCCACCTTGGTGGCGATTGCACGGCAAGCTTGCAAAATTTCTTGGCGTCCCCCGTAGTTTGCAGCAATAGTAAACAGAATGCCGCCATTATGCTCTGTTGCCACTGTTGCCCGGTCAATTTGCGACTGGAGCGATCGCGGTAGAACCGCTAAATTTCCCACAAACTGAATCCGCACATTTTCCCGAACCATCTCTTCGAGCTCGCGAATCAGCACCCGCTCAAACAACATCATCAGGAAATCCACTTCCTCATGCGGACGCTTCCAGTTTTCTGTGGAAAACGCATACGCGGTGAGGGCTTTGACTCCCCAATCATGGCAACAGCGCACTAACTCCTTGAGGGCATCGACTCCCTGCCGATGACCCTCAATCCGAGGCAACCCTCGACGTTTGGCCCAGCGACCATTTCCATCCATAATGACCGCCACATGCTGGGGCAGACGGTCAGGAGCGAGATCACTTGGTAACTTTTGTAATATAGTATGCTTAGCAGTCATTTCTTCTCTTGGGAACTTGATGACGGAAGACGGAGGACACGCGAAACTACTTCCTTCCCTTGAGACTTAATTCGACGACCAATACTGCGTAACCCTGGGGCAACAGCCTCGCGATCAACAGCGGTCGAAAATCGAGCCTCTAGCAATTCTTTCAATTTACTGCTCGTTAAGGGTCGGTTTAGTTTTCCTCTTTCCGCCAAAGAAATTGAACCCGTCTCTTCAGATACAACTATACAGAGGCAATTTTCAGCACGCTCGGTAATTCCCATCGCGGCTCGATGGCGTGTACCTAACTGCCGCGAGGCTGTACGTTCAGACAGCGGAAGAATTACACCAGCGGCGGCGACACGGGAACCGCGAATCAGCACCGCTCCATCATGCAACAAAGTTGATGTTTGGAAAATCGTTTGCAGCAGTTCTTTTGAAACTTCAGCATTGAGCTGAACGCCGGGTACAGATACATCCCGCTCATCAATCGGACCATTCGTTTCCATAATCATGAGAGCACCGATCCGATTTTGGGATAATTCTTTAACGGCGTCCACAATTTCATCGATCACACTGTCGGGTTTGGGGATTGGGCGTCGTTTCTCTTGAAACAATTGCACAATTTCTCCCCGCCCTACCTGTTCCAGAAATCGACGAAACTCTGACTGAAAAATCACAGCCATTGCTACAGCCGATCCAACCACCAACTTTTCTAACACAAAACTCAGCAGCGTCAAGCCTAAACGATTACTTAACGCTGCCGCTAGCATCAGAACAATCAACCCTCGAACCATCCACAACGTTCGGCGCTCCCCAATGATGAGGAGCACCATATAGGTGAGCGCCAGAACCAATCCAACATCGATGCTATGAAGCAACACGGACTGAGCCCAGCTAGGGTCAGGAAAAGAACCCGACGACGAGGGGGCCATTGAAATTCTATAAACGATTAGCTATGGGATGCTTAACTCTGGCTTGATTTTAACGGGAGAAAGCCGCTTGTTGTTAGCAAGAGAGCGATTAGCCTTTGGAAACTATCTTCTGATCCCTCTAAGATTTTTGCCTTAGCCATGCGTTAATTTGGCTTGATTCGGCTGTTTACCGAAACCCACTTGACTAGTTATATAACTAGAAGCTAATTGTTCATCGGGATGAGCCGTTCTGGTAAACGATCCTGCCGAATTAAATCCTGGTAAGTCTCCCGCTTCAAAATCAGGTTAGCTTCTCCCTGATTAACCAATACAGCTGCCGGTCGCGGCAACCGATTGTAATTGGATGCCATGCTGTAATTGTATGCACCTGTGCCCATAACCACCAAGATATCGCCAGTCTCAATTTTCGGTAGAGGGGCTTCTTTAATCAGAATATCTCCTGATTCGCAGTGTTTACCGGCGATCGTGACGGTTTCTGTTGCGGGAGCCGACATCCGGTTAGCAACAACGGCGCGATACAAAGACTGGTAGGTAATGGGGCGCGGATTATCGGACATACCACCATCGACTGTGATATAAGTTCGGAGCTCGGGAATTACCTTACGACTCCCCACCGTATAAGCTGTAACACAGGCTGAACCAATGAGCGATCGCCC
>NZ_DATNPA010000557.1:0-16744 GCF_036703385.1 Allocoleopsis sp.
TCCTTGAGAAAATGCCCCCAAAAGCTTGAAGAAAAAAGAGGGGAAGATTTACCTCTTTTCTTAAACTCCTCTTTAATCAGACTTTCTAGAGGATGAGCATATTTAGCATCTTGTGTGGCAACACCATGAATAAAAAATACAAGCATTGTCCTACTCGTCCCTACCTAACAAATGAATCTCAGCGGTTTTACATATAGAGTTCCCTGAAATCAATACCAAGTGATAGTCCTGGCGAGAAAAAGCACAATTAATCTAGAGGGCTAACTAGATGAGAGGTTGGGGAGTTTTGTCGGTTAATCAGCATCTCTAAACCAGCGATCATCTCATCTAGTATTACTGCAAGAATCAGCGATCGCAACAAAAAAACAGCCTATCTAAAGAGATAAGCTGCTCTCAAGGGTTCTTACCTAAATGGCGGTGGACTACATCATGCCCATGCCACCCATGCCGCCCATGCCGCCCATGCCACCCATGCCGCCCATGCCGCCCATATCAGGAGGGGCAGGTGCTTTCTTCTCGGGCTTCTCAACAACCAGAGCTTCGGTGGTCAAAACCATACCAGCAATAGAACCAGCGTTCTGAAGCGCCGATCGCACAACCTTAGCGGGATCGATAATGCCAGCCGCAATCAGGTCTTCATATTTGTCAGTGGCAGCATTGTAGCCAATATTGACATCACTAGTCCGCACCTTCTCGACGATGACAGAACCTTCAACACCTGCATTATCTGCCATCTGACGCAGAGGTGCTTCTAATGCCTTGGCGACGATGTCCGCGCCAATTTTTTCTTCTTCACCTAGACTCTTTTTGATCTCGCCAATTTTCGGAATCAAGCGAATCAACGTCGTACCACCGCCAGGGACGATACCTTCATCAACCGCCGCTTTTGTGGCGTTGAGGGCGTCTTCAATCCGCAGTTTACGGTCTTTGAGCTCGGTTTCAGTCGCCGCACCGACCTTAATCACGGCAACACCACCCGCAAGTTTGGCGATCCGTTCTTGGAGTTTTTCTTTATCGTATTCTGAGTCGGTTTCTGCCAACTGCTTACGGATTTGAACAATTCGCTTCTGTACGTCTGCGGTATTTTCGTCACCTGAGACGATGGTGGTGGAGTCTTTATCAATGGTGATTTTCCGCGCTGTTCCCAACATATCGGCAGTCACCGTATCCAGGCTTAAGCCAATTTCTTCAGAAATTAACTGACCGCCCGTGAGAGTAGCAATATCTTGCAACATGGCTTTGCGGCGATCACCAAATCCAGGAGCCTTGATTGCCGCTGCACTCAACACACCCCGTGCTTTGTTCACCACCAAGGTAGCCAAAGCTTCCCCTTCTAAGTCTTCTGCAATAATCAACAGGGGTTGACCGGCCCGCGCCATTTTCTCCAGCACGGGAACTAAGTCTTGGATGCTGCTAATCTTTTTGTCGGTAATCAGGATGCGAGGGTTCTCATATTCCACCGTCATCCGTTCTTGATCCGTCACGAAGTAGGGGGAAATATAGCCTCGGTCAATCTGCATCCCTTCCACGACTTCCAGTTCAGTGGAGAGGGATTTGGACTCCTCAACGGTAATCACACCGTCTTTGGTGACTTTCTCCATCGCCTCGGAGATCATGCGACCGACTTCTTCGTCGTTCCCCGCAGAAACTGTGGCAACTTGAGCGATCGCACTTCCCTCCACGGGTTTCGCCATTGCCTCAATCTCTTTGACCAGATGTGCGATCGTTTTGTCAATACCCCGACGCACGGCAACAGGATTTGCACCCGCTGCGACGTTCTTGAGACCTTCCCGAATCAGCGCCTGAGCAAGAACCGTAGCTGTTGTGGTACCATCACCCGCGATTTCTTTGGTTCTGGAGGCAACTTCTTGAATGAGCCGAGCCCCCGTATTCTCTAAGGGGTCTTCCAGTTCGATTTCTTTGGCAACGGTAATCCCATCGTTGACAATCTGGGGTGCCCCATAGGACTTTTCTAACAGAACATTCCGACCTCTGGGGCCTAGGGTAATGCGGACAGCATCAGCAAGAGCGTTGACGCCCCGCTCTAAGGCTCGTCTTGATTCTTCATCAAACGAAACGATTTTTGCCATAAGTTTCCTGTGTGTCGTCGTGTCTCCATTAGCCAATTTAGCACTCTACAGGTCTGAGTGCTAAGTCCGGGAGCGATCGCACCATCTTCTATATGACGTAATCTGGAGCGATACGACTTAAACTCTCAACATTTATTGCAAAAAAGTATTTTAAGTAACTTTTTGTGAGGAAACTCTGGTTTTTGGATAGCTTTGCATTGTTTTGATGGCTCAATCGTAAGGGGAGTGCAAACCCAATTAGTCAAGACACAATTCAAGCTCAAGCAAGTTCGTAAACTTCGTAGCAGCATTACCCTCGGAAATACATTGGTAATATCGGGATGCACTCCCTAATGGCGGTTAATCCACGGGTTATCGCCAGCTTCACCAAGGAGGTTATTCATGGTCCGAAAGGCTAAAAAAAACACCCGTAAGTTCGCTGGTGTTGAGCTACCAGCTAAGTCGAAACGTTCCCATCTAACGAACTCTTTGTGCCCCATTTGTTCTATTGTCCCGCCTTATATCCTGCGAGAGATTGCTCAACGAGGCACGGAAAGCCAGCGTGATTTAGCGTTTCAAACATTAAATGTATCAGCACAGATTCGCGGACGGCGAGAAGTCGTAGGAAAAATCTTCTCAGGTTTTTTACTAGCACCAACGGGTGAGAAGCGCCGCACTGTCTACGATGCCAAACATCGGACTCGGCTCCCTGGCACACGAGTTCGGAGTGAGGGGGCTCCCGCCAGCAAAGATGTAGCAGTAAACGAAGCCTACGACGGGGCTGGTGCTACCTATGACCTCTACTATGAGGTGTTTGGGCGTAATTCCATCGATGGTAATGGTATGCGTTTGGACTCTACCGTTCATTACAGTCGGAATTATGACAACGCCTTTTGGAACGGTAGCCAGATGGTTTATGGTGATGGGGATGGGGAAATATTCCAACGCTTCACCAAGTCAATTGATGTGATTGGGCATGAGCTAACACATGGTGTGACCCAGTTTACAGCCAATCTGGAGTATCAAGACCAACCCGGAGCACTCAATGAATCCATGTCTGATGTCTTCGGTTCCTTAGTCAAACAGCGCGTTTTGAATCAGACCGCCGAGCAAGCAGACTGGCTCATCGGAGAGGGTTTGTTTACACCCGATGTCCAAGGGGTAGCTCTCCGCTCTATGAAGGCTCCAGGGACAGCCTACGATGACCCTGTGCTCGGTAAAGACCCCCAACCTGCACACATGGACAATCTCTACACAGGCACTCGAGATAACGGCGGCGTGCATATCAACTCAGGCATCCCAAACCGTGCCTTTTACCTCGCTGCTACGGAGATAGGGGGTTATGCTTGGGAAAAGGCAGGAAAAATCTGGTACACCGCTTTAACAACTAGGCTCAAGCCCGATTCCGATTTTGCCGACGCCGCTAACATCACCATCGAGATTGCAGGACAACTCTACGGTGAGGATAGTCCAGAGCAGAATGCAGTCCGTAATGGCTGGACAACTGTAGGAGTCATCTCCAGTCAATAGGGAGGACTCATTCAAAAGAAGACCCACTCAGGTTGAATGGCACGGACTTAAGTGAGAAGTGGTCGTTCTTCGGAAAAACCCGGATTGGGGGGGGTTCCCCCCAATCGCCCCACTGGGAGACGGGGTTACCTCCCCCAGACCCCCTGCACAAGAGACCTGTTTTGAAAGTCTCCTTTCATCCTGGAGTGTGAGCGTACCGCTCATGAACGTCTCTTGCAAAAGTCGATTTTAGCTGTAGGGGCGATGCATTTGCGCCCGGATTTATCGGTGAAATCAGGGTTTTTATCCGCAAATGCATCGCCCTTTTCGGATTTATGCAAGAGGTCTAAGGATTGATGGATGGGCTAATTTTATTAAGTCAGTGCCATTTCTCCTAACTGTGTCGCGCTGCTGCCATCAGCCATTCGATCAGTAGTCTTAAGGAGCTAGGTACGGCTTGTTCACTAACGACGACCGTATGTTGCTGATTATCTTCTTGAATCGTCAAGTGGTACTGAAAGCGATCGGGTTGTCGGCTTTTGGTAATTATGGTAGCGGGTAAATGAAAGAAATCAGCGGCGTCAACCAGTCGGCGCAGCTGGTTGCTGTCTTCGGCAGGTAGAGTTGTCGTATCAACGACCTTGGTTATCGTCATCCCTGCAAAGCCGCCAGTCCGTTCAAAAGTCATACGCATGGTGTCCCTCACTCTAACAACAAGCTACGTTTGCCGTTCAGGTGCCCAAGTGTGACATTTTTCCCAACTGAGATTGGCTCAGCTTGGGGAATATATCACAAAAATCATGAATAATTTTCATGCTGTGTTGAGAAACCGTTCTCCTCGAACAGTATGTCAAGAAGCTGTTGATGAGACGAAAGAAACTGACTTTTCTGGCAGGCTCTCAATTAGTTCTACCATCCGTTCGCCTACACCTGCTGCTGAAGCAGGATTCTGCCCTGTCACTAAGCGATCGCTCACTACTGTATGAGCTTCAAAGTTAGGAGCTTTGGTGAACTCAGCACCGCGATCGATCAGCTTTGACTCTAGCAGAAAGGGGACAACCTCTGTGAGCCCAACAGCCGCTTCCTCTTCATTGGTGAACGAAGACACCGTCTTACCAGAAACGAGGTATTCGCCACTCGAAAGCCTGACGTTTACTAATCCTGATGGCCCATGACAGACGGCACCCACTACGCCACCCTGTTCGTAGATAGCAGAAGCGAGGCTGGCTAGTTGTTCATTTTCTGGAAAATCCCACATCGTTCCATGACCGCCAGCGTAGAAAATACCGACATATTTGGCTGGGTCAATCTGTGTGGGATTGAGAGTGTTCTCGATTTGCGCAACTAGGTCGGGGTTGTCCAAAAATACCTTGTTCAAGGGGTCTTCTAATTCAACGCCAGTCATCGGCGTTTTGCCACCCTTAGGACTGACAAAATCCACAGTGAGACCTGCACGAGTGAATACATCGTGAGGATGGGTGACTTCTGAAAGGTAGAAGCCAGTTTCCTTACCCGTATTGCCCAGTGTGTTGTGGCTCGTTACCACCATCAATAATCGTTTGTTCTGACTCATTGTTCATTCCTCGCGATCGCGTTGGTCTTTTGCTGTTTCAGCATCAGCCCCTTACCTTACTTCAACTTTAGGTTGACTCTTTCTAGAATTCACCTCACCTGAGTAGTACCACTTTGAACTGGGAATTTACTCCCTTTCCGCTACAAAGTACAAAGAATGCCTATTTTTCCACGAACCACAAAGTACACCTTACTTTTCACGGGATGTGGAAAACCTCTCTCCTAGAAGGAGAGAGGCTTTGATTTTTCCCTAAAGGCTACGCCATCACCATTCCACCATCAACATTCAACACCTGCCCGGTAATGTAAGCGGCGGCTGGGTCAGCAGCCAAAAACCGAATCATTCCAGCTACTTCTTCGGGTTCACCGTAACGAGCCAAGGGAATATATTTGAGAATTTCATCGGATTTGATCTCGCTGGTCATATCTGTGGCAATAAATCCTGGTGCTACTGCATTCACGGTAATGCCACGACTTGCCAACTCCTTCGCTACTGTTTTGGTAAACCCAATCACACCTGCCTTCGCGGCACTGTAATTTGCCTGACCAGGGTTTCCCATCTGCCCTGCCACGGAAGTAATGTTGATAATGCGACCTGACTTTTGCTTGAGCATGATTTTGCTCACTGCCTTGGTACACAAAAAAACACCTGTCAAGTTCAGGTCAATCACAGCCTGCCAGTCTTCCGGTTTCATCCGCAGAAGCAGGGTGTCGCGAGTAATGCCAGCATTGTTAACCAGCACGTCAACACGACCCAATTTTTCTAGGGTTTTATTGATCAGGGTGTCTACCTGATCGACCTTAGAGACATCCGCCTGAAGTGCGATCGCATTTCCTCCACCGTCAGTAATTGTCTTTACCACTTCCTCGGCGGCAGTACTGGAACTAGCATAGTTCACCACCACATTCGCTCCCTCAGCTGCCAACGCCAAGGCTGTGGCTCGACCAATCCCACGCGAGGCTCCCGTAATGATAGCAACGCGCTCGCGTAACCGTTGTGAAGTTATTTGTAGGGTTTCCATGAAAAATTCCTCTTGAAATATCCGCTAATTCAGCTCCAAGAATTTTGCACTAGAATCGAGCAGAAACCCTAATCAGAGGAATTTTTTATCCTATGGCGGTTAAGAAGCAGTTCAGTAGCTTTGAAGATCTACTCTCTGGCTCGGATGTACCTGTATTAGTCGATTTTTACGCGACTTGGTGTGGCCCGTGTCAGATGATGGTTCCTATCCTGGATAAAGTGAACACTCAGCTAAAGGGTCGGTTACAGGTCGTCAAAATTGACTCAGATAAATATCCTCAGCTGGCATCTCAGTATCAAATTCATGCTTTGCCAACCTTGGTACTCTTTAAAAACGGTCAGCCGGTAGATCGGATTGAAGGGGTCTTACCGGCTGAACAGATTATCCAACGATTACAAGCCTTGGTTTAGAGATTAGCTGTCTTTTGGAACTACTCTCTATAGCAAAACTCCTGAGCCGCATCCCATCTCTGATTAAGATCGCTCAGAAGAGGGGGCTGTGCTTTTAGGAGAGTCAGACACCAGGTGTAGATTCTTGAGAATCACTCGAAGGCGTAGTTGCCTTATTCTGATCCTGAAGACGCTTTTCCCGCTTTTTGCGATCAGCCTCAATGGCATCTTGGATCACGACTCGCACCTGTTCCATTTTTTGCAGGTTGCTACGGTACAACTCTAGGTCTTTTTGCAACTTCTCTTCGGGGAGGTGTAAGCCATCACTAATTTGCTTTAGAGCTTCAGTTCGCCGCTTCTCATCCTGAACCAAGTCTGAATCCGCCTTTTCTAGCAGGGTATATAGACCAATGGCAAATAGGCGGCTGTACTTAAATTTAGGATTTTCTGCGATCGCGGCGACTGTGGCATACAAATCCCCTAAGGTATCTTGAGGTCTTGGTGCGCTTAACCAGGACACTAATTCTTGCCCTGTTACACGCTCGGCCATAGTCTCCAGCCATTGGGCATCCTGCTTGTACTGTTCCGGCTGGTTTCCTACTGCCTGACAAAGGGCATCAAAAATTGATGCTTTATCTCGTTCCGGTCGGTAGCCCTCCATGAAGCGGTTAAAGGATGTCACAACCCCCAGCGCATAGATGGGCTCGTAGTGAAAATCAACATTGACCGACAGCAAATGCATTTCGACCATCAACTCTTCTACCACCCGTCGGAAGATGGAGTTAACAGGACGGGTGTGATGGTTATAAAAGTCTCGTTTAGTATCTGAGACTGTGCGAAGGTTATTCACAAAGCAGACTGTAAGGGAGGACGTAAAACCATTGTCTCGCTTAAGGACACGTTTGCCAAGGTTAAGAGCGCCCAAAGGTCACTGATGATACAATCCGGGATCGCAGAGTGTCGAAGCTAGAAGCTCTCAAGAGACACTCATGAGCGGTACGCTCACACTCCAGCATGAAAGGAGACTTTCAAAACAGTTAATCGTGAAAAATACTCTTAACCTTCAACCTTCAACCTTCAACCCTCAAACCTTCAACCCTAATGACCTTTTCTCCTGAGTTAATTACCTTAGCACGCTACATGGCGGGTGAGTTCGACAATCAACAACAAGCGATCGCTGACCCAGCCTGGTACGTTCATCTCCGCCTCTGGCTGCGACCTGTTCCCTTGTTTATCGAAGACAGCCTTACCCTATTTGCTGAACAGGCTAATATTGTTAACCTCGATAAACCTTACCGTCCGAGAATCCTGCGACTTTATCCCAGCCCAACTCCACCCGACTCTTTACAGGTGCAGTTTTATATGCTAAAAGATGCAGATGCGATTCGAGGTGCCGGTCGTAATCCAGAATTACTAAGGCAGCTTACAACTGAACAGATCGAGTTCTTACCGGGCTGTACCCTTAGCATAAAACAGCGCCTAGTTGCTCCTAATATCTATGAATTTTCAGCCTTTTCCGCCACCGATACTCCTTGTAGCTTTAGTTATCAAGGCCAAAGTTACCAAATTTCATTAGGCTTTGAGGCCACATCTGAGGAATTCCGCAGCTACGACAAAGGCATTGACTCAGCGACCGGAAGAGCGACTTGGGGAGCCTTACTCGGCCCATTTCGCTTCATCAAACGTCAAGATTTTGCCAACGAGTTACCTATCTAAAGAGTCGCAGGTTGGCCGATCGGCAAGTTAACAAATTGGCACGTTCAAGCCAACCTTCAACCTTCAAACCTTCAAACCTTCAACCTTTAAATTTTCAAACCTTCAAACCTTTTCAAGTTGCCATACTCCGGGGAACCCCTTCCAAGGCATCTTCCTCCGTTTCAAAGATTTCAAAAACTGAGTCCATCATAGTGACCTCAAACACCAGTTTTGCCTCTGGATGGACGTTACAAATGCGGAAGCTTCCTTTAACTTTGTCAGCATCTCGCATTCCTGCCACTAGAGAGGTTAAACCCGAACTGTCAATAAAGTTAACCTGACTCAGGTTGACGATTACATGACGGCTGAGTTTAGAGATACACTCTTGCAACTTCAAGCGAAATTGCCAAGCCGTAGTAATGTCCAATCGTCCAACAGGAGCCAAAACAATGACAGTCGTGCCATCTTTCGTCGTATGTGTTTTCTGCTCAATATGAATCATCAATACCTGCCTTTCTAAACCTGTATAAACGTGTTGATTGCTTGGATTACTCCAAGCCTTGAACATCGATCTGACTTACGATGATTTTTATCTTTTTGCTGAGTAGCATAGAGACATTCTGACCCGTTTGCATACATTATTGGCAGCTATCTAGATGCTCCTTGCAGCAGCAGCTCCCCTTGAAGCTCAAGAGGAGCTACCGTTTAGTTGAGGACTTGCTGCCTGAATTAAAGCTTGAAGACTCCGTTGAATCAACGCTCAACCTTGTTGCGTGCAGACAGATCCCCACCTCAGGTTAGTTTAACTCAGATATCTTCATCATGAGGTCAAAGGCGTCCAGTTAGACCAGTCTTGAGGCTTAAGAAATATCTCGTACAACTCGGCTTCAGGTGTATTTGGCTCAGGTTGGTAGCTATATTCCCAACGGACTAGAGGAGGGAGAGACATCAGTATTGACTCAGTACGCCCGTTGGTTTGCAGACCAAAAATCGTGCCCCGGTCATAGACCAGGTTAAATTCTACATAGCGACCCCGGCGATAGAGTTGGAAATTTCGCTCTTTTTCGCCATACTCTATTCCTTGACGGCGCTCAACAATTGGCAGATAAGCTGGTACAAATGCCAAGCCGCACTCCTGCACGAAGGCAAACAAATCTTCCCAACTACGCGGCTCTAGGCTCCCAAGCCTATCACTATAAATCGCCCCTGGACTATCTTGATGAGGGCCGCGATATAGTTGACCTGTTCCATCTTGGTAGTCAAAGAAGAGTCCGCCAATGCCCCGCGATTCTTGACGATGTTTCAAATAAAAGTACTCATCACACCAGCGCTTGAAAACTGGATAATACTCTGAGTGATGAGCATCACAGGCTCCTTTTAGGGTGCGATGAAAATGTGCGGCATCTTCGGCAAAGGGGTAGTAAGGCGTTAAATCGGCTCCCCCCCCAAACCACCAGACTGGGCCTGCCTCAAAGTAACGATAATTTAGATGAACAGTCGGAACATAAGGATTGCGAGGATGCAATACCATTGATGTGCCGGTAGCAAAAAAGCCATGTCCTGCTGCCTCTGGACGCTGAGCCAGAATAGAGGGGGGTAGCTGATGACCCCAAACCTCAGAAAAGTTAACTCCACCCTGCTCAAATACAGCACCTTCGCGCATGACACGGGAACGACCTCCGCCACCTTCTTCCCGCTCCCAGACATCTTCCTTAAAGGTGCTAGTTCCATCTAGCTTTTCCAATTCGTTACAAATTGTATCTTGCAGCTTTAGCATGAACTGCTTGACTCGATCTCTAGAGCCAACTGGAGGTAAAGAAGGCGAAGACTTAGTGGTGGTCGTTGTGTCTGTCTGAAAAGCTGTCATAATCTCAATTCAATGTAGTTAGCCCAAAAACGGGTAGCCCGTGATGGGCATCTCGATGGTTTAAGTTGTGAATCTAGTTTATAAAGTCAGTGCGATCGCTTGTTGGCCTAGCATACGCTCAAGCGTAGAACATCACCGCGAAGCGGCGTTCACACAATTTGCTAGGGGTTCTTTAGAACATTTTTTAACCAGACTCAAGTCAAAAATCACCCTGAAGTGTTACTTGACTTTACTTAGACTAACTCGGATTGGTTCTTGAAAGATATGCACCCACTGGCCTTTGAAACAAACTTTGAGTTTCCTGACTGGAGCGCTCATCAAGTCCACAGCCTATCAGGAGTATTAATATCACAGACCTGCGCCCAATTGATCTGAATCAGTTAGGGGTTATCTTGAATTGTTTTTCAAGGAGTTGCGACTATATCCTAAATAGGGGAATAGGGGGATTTTACCCGCGACGCCATTTGCCTAAAATCATAGGTTGGCCTAGGCGAACGCTTAGGGAGGTGTATTGTGATTCTCAACTTTTCCTTCAAATTAATCGCTGGTCGAGAGGGGATTTGCTGCAAGTTTACCCTCTTCAGAACATATCGTGCCCTAAGTGCTGCTCCGGTAGACGTTCTTTGGCAAAAAATCATCAACTTAGCCGATGTTTCCTGGCATCCCCTGTTATCTAGCACTAATGCTCCAAAAGGGTTAACGGCTAAACCTGGCATAATTTACCAGGTGGTGACTCGCTTGATACCGATTCCGGTACGAATTTTTGTTGAGCGTGTTCGACCGGGTGAGTTACTGAGTGTACGCGTGCTGGCAATCCCTGGCGTGGAAAAGCTGGTGACTTACCAGATTGAATCAACTGTTTGTGGCACCTATGTGTCTTACTCTGTGACACTACGCGGTTGGTTATCCCCTTTAATTTGGTGGTTAATTCGCCCTTACGCCGCGCGTGTGGCCTCTGAATTAGCGCAAGCAGCCGAGCAGATAGCTGCGCTGTAGAAGCTATTCTATCCCTGTGCCTTCAACAAAGTAATTTCAACCCAATTTTACTGACAGTCCTGATTGAATAACGCAACTTCTGAAAACTCTATAAGCTTCACTGGGTTTAGCCTATTGCTGTTTGTTAATTACATTAAGAGGGAGGTAATGTGTAACATTAATTTAATTAAAATTAGGGATTCTTAATATAAGGCTACCAGAGATTGGCTAATCTCCCTGATACATCAAGGCGGTTGAGTCCTTCCCTGAAACCCCATAGCCAAGAGCGGTGTGAAAACTGGTAGGTATATTGCCTGCGATCGCTACTAGGCGGCATTACCCAAAATGAATCTATCTTAAGGGGGTGGCGCTAGCGGCACATCAATGATTAGTACCGCCACGCCATGACTTCGCAAACACGAATACGCGATCGCTCCTGCTTATCTGGGAGATCTAGAGCCTCTAACTCAAATTGGTGTTTTAAATAACACAGTCCAGCGATCGCCCCATACGGTAAGCTAGAATTATTAAGAAATCTTTACCAGAATTTTTTACTCCTGCCACTCATTCTGTGACGCTTCATATGTCTCTCCCTATTCGTAACGTTGCTATCATTGCCCACGTCGATCACGGCAAAACCACTCTTGTTGATGCCCTTCTCAAACAATCTGGGATTTTCCGCGAAGGGGAAGACGTTCCAGACTGCGTCATGGACTCCAACGATTTAGAGCGGGAACGGGGCATTACAATTCTTTCCAAAAACACCGCCGTTCGCTACAAAGAAACCTTAATCAATATTGTTGATACCCCCGGTCACGCTGATTTTGGCGGTGAGGTTGAGCGGGTGTTGGGGATGGTGGATGGCTGCATCCTGATTGTGGATGCCAATGAAGGGCCAATGCCTCAGACCCGGTTCGTGCTGAAAAAAGCCTTGGAAAAGGGATTACGCCCCATTGTTGTCGTCAATAAAATCGACCGACCCCAAGCCGACCCCCACGGTGCCGTTGATAAGGTCTTAGACCTGTTCCTAGAATTAGGCGCAGACGATGACCAGTGTGAATTTCCTTATCTGTTCGCCTCCGGTCTAGAAGGCTACGCCAAAGAAGATTTGAATGCCCAAGGCGTGGATATGCAACCCATGTTTGAGGCAATTTTACGTCATGTCCCCCCACCCGTTGGAGATGTCACTAAGCCCTTACAACTGCAAGTGACCACCCTTGACTATTCGGAATATGTCGGTCGGATTGTGATTGGTCGTATCCACAATGGCACGCTCAAAGCGGGTCAGCAAGCGGCTTTAGTAACAGAGACAGGGGCAATTGTCAAGGGAAAAATTACCAAATTGATGGGCTTTGAAGGACTCAAGCGCATCGACTGGGAAGAAGCCTCAGCTGGTAATATCGTCGCTGTTGCTGGGTTTGCCAATGCCAACATTGGGGAAACGATTACTTGCCCCAATGAACCGCAAGCCTTACCCCTGATTAAGGTGGACGAGCCAACCTTGCAGATGACCTTCTCGGTGAATGATTCGCCGTTTGCGGGCCAGGAAGGGGATTTTGTGACTTCGCGGCAATTGCGCGATCGCCTCTTGCGTGAATTGGAAACCAACGTCGCCCTACGCGTTGAAGAAACCGACTCACCGGATAAATTCTTGGTTTCGGGTCGCGGTGAACTGCACCTGGGTATCCTAATCGAAACCATGCGCCGTGAGGGGTATGAGTTTCAAGTGTCCCAGCCACAGGTGATTTACCGAGAAGTCAACGGTCAACCCTGCGAACCGTATGAGTTATTGGTGCTAGATGTCCCTGAAGCCGCAGTGGGCGGCTGTATCGAACGCCTCGGTCAGCGCAAGGGCGAAATGCAGGATATGCAAATGGGAGGCAATAACCGCACTCAACTGGAGTTTGTGATTCCAGCGCGGGGTTTAATTGGGTTCCGAGGTGAGTTCATGCGCCTGACACGAGGTGAGGGCATAATGAATCATAGCTTCCTGGATTATCGTCCTTTCTCAGGTGATGTCGAAACCCGCCGCAATGGGGTGATTATCTCGTTTGAGGAAGGAGTGGCGACCTTCTACGCGATGAAGAACGGGGAAGACCGGGGTGTGTTCTTTATTACACCGGGGACCAAAGTCTACAGAGGCATGATTGTTGGGGAACACAACCGTCCTCAAGACCTGGATCTGAATGTTTGTAAGACCAAGCAGCTAACCAACCACCGCTCTGCTACGGGTGATGAGCTCGTGCAGTTGCAAGCACCAATGGAGATGAGCTTAGAGCGTGCTCTGGAATACATCGGCTCCGATGAACTGGTGGAAGTGACGCCTAAGTCGGTGCGCTTGCGGAAGATGACGAAGAAATTGGTCAAGCGTTAAAGACGAGATGAAGTAAGAGTAGCTCACAGGTTGAAATCTGGAGCTATATAAACAAAGCCCGCCTGCGCGGGCTTTTTTGCTGCTCCAGTACGGTTTCCTACGTTCTCATAATTGTGGATATGGTGGTTCAATGATTTTTGTAAGATAAAAGGCGGGGTTAGCATCACTTAATCTCTAGATAAAACCTTTTTAGAAAAGGATTTCCGACATTTTCAATAAAGCAGTAGCCGTAGTAATAATCACCGGAACCCCTAGTGAACTCCAAGAAATGGGTAGGAGTTGAGGGAGCGGCGACGGCAGTCCCCGCTTGCGGAGAAACTTTGGTTGAGGCAATGGCAGATGATGAGCGCGTCTTATGCACAACTCCGAAAACATGAATCAAATTGTTAGAAATTTGCAACATCGGGTTGATGAGCAAACATCCGAGTTAAGACGAATAAATCAACAACTTCAAGAGGAGATTAGCAAGCGTCGATTACTGGAAGAGAGGCTACGCGCATCTGACCAATTACTGGAGGAAAAGATACGCAGCTGTGAGGCGACGATGCGTGCAACCTTTGAGGTAATGACAGATATCATATTAGTCATTAATACAAGAGGAAGGCAGCTCACAGATATCGATATTTTACCGACAAATCCAATTTGTTTTTATGAACCCAGTACTGACTTAATTAGTCAGACAATTGAACAATTTTTTCAGGATAAGACAGCTAAGACTTGGTTCAAAAAAATTTTGCAGGCTTTAGACACCAAGCAGAGGCTCAATTTTGATTACAGTCTATCCTTCGAGGAACAGGAAGTTTGGTTTACTGCCACAATCTCTCCTTTTTCAGAAAACTCAGTACTTTGGGTAGCACGGGATATAAGCGATGTCTACGACGAGCTTCGCTTACGCAAACTTGCAGAGGAGCGTTTGCAACTGTTGGAACGAGCGATCGCTGCCTCTAACAATGGCATTCTCATTTGCGATGCACAAGCCCCTGACAATCCCATTATTTACGTAAATTCAGGATTTGAGCGAATTACAGGTTACACGGCTTCTGAACTCAGGGGTCAAAACTGTCGTATTTTGCAAGGAAGCGATAAAGAACAGCCCGCACTGGAACAACTTAGAAGTGCCATTGCTGCTGGTACAGACACGCAGGTTGTTTTGCGAAACTATCGTAAAGATGGCTCTTTGTTCTGGAATGAATTCTGCCTAACCCCAGTCCGAGATGCAACGGGATGCTTAACTCACTTTATCGGGATTCAAACCGATATCACAGAGCGCAAGCAGGCTCAAATAGAACTGGAGCAACAAAATCAGAGACTCCAGCAAGAAATCCGAGTGCGCCAACGCGCTGAAGAGGAAATCTTTTTTCTAGTCTCCACTACCCAAGCTATTGCTGAAACCGATGACTTTCACTCCGCTTTATCCATCATTCTGCGCTCTAGTTGTGAGACGATTGGTTGGGATTTTGGCGAAGCCTGGATTCCTAACCCGGATAGCCGTTTATTAGAATGCTCTCTGGGTTGGTATGCTAGTGAGCCTAGCCTGGAGGAATTTAGAAACCAAAGTTTAACAGTCAAATTTGCTCCTAATTTTGGCATACCAGGACGTGTTTGGTTATGTAAGCAACCCGAATGGATCGAAGATATCTCGAATCAGCCGTGCGAAGTTTGTCCGCGTTCTAATATTGCAGCAGAGGCAGGATTAAAAGCGAGTTTCGGTGTTCCGATTTTGTTTAATGACCAAGTTTTGGCAATTTTAGTTTTCTATAAGAAAGCAGCAAGCCCCCGTCAGCGACATTTGGTAGAGTTAATTAATGCAGTTGCTACTCAGTTAGGTTCACTGATTCAGCGCAAGCAAACTGAAGAAGCCTTGCGAATTACCCAAGAGAAATATCACAGTATTGTTGAAAATGCCGTTGAGGGGATTTTTCAAGCTACACCCTCCGGACAATACCTGAGTGCAAATCCCGCTTTAGCGAGGATATACGGCTATGACTCGCCAGAAGACCTAATTAATAGTATTCAAGACATTTCTCGACAACTTTATGTTAAACCGAACCGCTACAAAGAATTCGTCGCGGCAATCGAAGCGAACAATGAAGTGAAGGAGTTTGAGTCTTTGGTGCAGCGCAAAGATGGCACAATGATTTGGATTGCCGAGAATACCCGTGCCGTGCGCGATCGCGCGGTATCGAAACGAGATGCGTTAGCATCTAAGCCCAGCGCCAAGGACGAACAGAAAGGAAAACTTTTGTACTACGAAGGTACGGTTTCGGATGTCACAGAGCGTAAGTTAATCGAAGAGGCGCTGAAATTTGAGCAAGAACAAACCAAAACACTACTCCTAAATCTTTTACCTGCCCCCATTGCCAAACGATTACAAGATGGAGAAAACCCCATCGCTGATAAGTTTGAAGAGGTCAGTGTTCTATTTGCCGATCTGGTTGGCTTTACCGAGTTTTCTTCCAAAAAAACGCCCGAAGAACTGGTATCAATTCTCAACATTATTTTCTCAAAGTTTGATAAATTAGCTCAACGATACGGTTTGGAGAAAATTAAGACCATTGGTGATGCGTACATGGTGGTTGGGGGTTTACCGATATTCCGCCCCGATCATGCTCGCTCGATCGCACAAATGGCGCTTGCCATGCAATCTGCGATCGCAAACGTCAATACTCAAATTGATGAATCCTTTAAGCTCCGAATCGGCATAAATATCGGCCCTGTAGTAGCGGGGGTGCTGGGTCTCAACAAATTCATTTACGATCTGTGGGGTGATACCGTAAATACAGCCTCTCGTATGGAAGGGAATGGCATTCCCGGAGAGATTCAAGTCACAACGGCTACCTACGAGTTATTAAAGGAAGAGTTTTTGTTTGAACAGCGAGGGCGTATTCCGATTAAAGGTAAGGGGGAAATGACAACCTATCTACTTCGAGGACAAAATTTTTAGAGATTTTTCCCTGATTAATAATTTCAATTATTCCTAAAAGCAGAGATGATTTATTCCTAAAAGTAGAATGAATCAGATCCAGCTAACTTGTAAAATCAAAGCTGTGTTCGCTGAGACACTGATACTGTTTGAGCAGCCTTAGCTGGGACGAAACTGCTGTTTTTTTTGAAAAACCGTTTCACTAAGAATCAGTTTTGAGTAGATGCAAAAGCTTGGTGTAGATATTCCTACATCAGCAATTTCTCGTTGTTCGGCTGACCGCGAAAAGCGTTGGACTATTTCAAACTTATACTCAGGAGTTAGAGTAGAATGCTGTTCCATCTGTTCT
>NZ_DATNPA010000558.1:0-8029 GCF_036703385.1 Allocoleopsis sp.
TGTCGAAAGGCGGTTTAACTACCCTAGAGAATCTTCAAGTTTTGTCTCGTAAAGCTCATGCAGAAAAGACTCGGTTAGAAAACCTAAAACAGCAACGCCAATAGTAGCTCAAAATGCAATTACCCACCTCTTGACAGATAATAAGTATCTATGTGTTACAAATAGGGTGACCTTGCTCACCTCGATTTTTACGCACTGACTACCGTAGCTTGTCCTTACTGGAAGAGCTAAGGGAGGATGAGAATTTATGAGTCGATACAGCATGATTGTTCAATGGTCTGATGAAGATCAGCTTTTCCTAGTCACGATTCCAGAGTTTAGCGATCGCGTTGTAATGCCTTGCACTCATGGTAAAACTCGTGAGGAAGCAATTCGTAACGGTGAAGAAGTGATTGAAATGTACTTGGAAGCATGGCTTGCAGAAGGTGAATCCATCCCTGAACCCAGTACGCTGCAAATTGCCTAATTATCGTTGCCCCATCTCACGAAAGCTGAACTGATTGAAGAATGGGTGACAAAGGTTATCTATAATCCGGTGCCTTCTTGCCCTCCCCTTACCTAATCAAACTCTGGTGCCCAAATTTCAGCCACTGCCAACTCCCATCCTGGTAGCAGTTCCGGCACTGTCAGCACATCCCCATCCCGTAAAACCACTTTCTCCACACCCGGACGATAAACCTCCATCGTCCGACTGCGCGGGTCAACTAAAACCCCAACCTGCGTTCCTAAAGCTAAAAACTCCTGAATCTTCTGACGAAGCTTAGTCAATGAGTCAGTTTTAGACTTGACCTCAAACATCAAATCAGGGACTAACTGAGCATAGTCTCCTGTTGTTCGCCGCAATCGTTCTGCTTGCACAAACGATGCATCCGGTGCACGCACATCCTCCGAAGCATTGGGGAGAATAAATCCTGCATTGGATGCAGTCACTCGCCCTAATCTACGAGGTCTGACCCAATTGCCCAAGAGTCGGATAATCTCAGCGGCAACTTCATCAGATTCATACCCTGATGGACTCGTGACAATAATCTCTCCACCTACCAACTCCATCCGATAGTCTGGATGCGAAAGTTGCAATTTTTCCAAGTCTTTAACCGTTAAACCAGCCATCAGACTCCTCCAGCAACGATTCGGCGTACACCCTCATTTTCTAATCACTTTAAGGAATCAGACCTAGGTTTTTTTTTGAGTTTTTATCAGTTTGCGATCGCCCTCTTCATGAATGATGAATTTTCAAGTTCTGGGAGTCGCTGGACTGGTCGGCAAACGCTTTGAACTCGATCGCATCGTGACTACAGAAGAGGCGCACACCCTTACTGCGATCGCGCGATAATGCACGTAGCCGCTCTTGATTGCGGAGCCTCGCCTCGCGATCCACCTCCATCATCGTTTGGTAGAAACGCATTCCTGGCGTGCAGCGTCGCTGGTCGGAGTCCATCTCGTGCCGATAAAAGTAAGCGTCGCCTGCATTCAGCAGCCAACCCTCCCCTGTCTTGATGGCAATACCAGCATGACCCCGCGTGTGACCAACAAGCGGGATAAGGAGAATCTCCGGCGGCAACCCCTCTAAATCGCGGACTGCCTCAAAGCCGAACCAGGGTTCGCCCCCCGCCGAATAAAACTTCCAGCGTTTGACCTCATCCCACTGGTCTGGACGATAGCGCTGGCTGGCAATGAAACCACGCCTGTCCTCCGCTGCGTCAATTTCATTCTGCATCACATGTACGCTTGCCTCAGGGAAATCCTCCAGGCCACCAGCATGATCGAAATCGAGGTGGGTCAGCACAATATGACGCACATCCCGTGCAGAAAAACCCAGCCGCTCAACCTGATCGATCGCCGTGTACTTGCGATCGAACTGGATACCATTGAAATGAATAAAGAACGGACTGAGCCGCGAGTAAGGCGACTGGACATCGCGCAAACCGAAGCCAGTATCAATCAGAACAAGTCCCTGGTTCGTCTCGACAAGCAGACAGTGGCAGACAAGGCGAGCCGTCAGACCGCGACTGAAGCCATCGAAGAGCGCCCCACCAATCGGGCACATACAGCCACAATTGAGATGATGAATGTGCATAAATGTTCTGCCCTAAACTACTTTTTGCCTACAGCGAAGCGTCTCCGAAGGAGGTAGGGATTGTTGCAAAATCGTTCTGCCCTATAAGGCGCACGTCTATAGCAGTTCTCAGTTGGGTGAAATACAGAGCGGAAAACCTAACTCCCAACCCCTTCCCGGAATAGGGAAGGAGAGTAAGGATCAAAGCCTCTCTCCTTGTAGGAGAGAGGTTTGGAGAGAGGTCAGAGTGTATCTCATCCAATCGAGAGGGGGTGTCATGCCATTTCACATTTAACACGCTACACATCGACCCCCCTAACTCCCCTGATTTTGAGAGGAACAAGAAAAAGTATATGTACCAAACCCCTTAGGGTTTGAGGACAATTTTGATACAGTTGTCTTTCTTGTTGCAGAAAATTTCGTAGCCGTGCGGTGCTTGGTCTAGCGGTAGACGATGGGTAATTACGAACGATGGATCGATCGCGCCATTTTGGATGTGATCGAGTAGCGTGGGCAAGTACCGATGAACGTGGGTTTGTCCCATTTTGAAAGTCAAGCCTTTGTTCATCGCAGCACCCATTGGCATCTTGTCAATAAAGCCGCCGTAAACACCGGGAATTGACACTGTCCCCCCTTTGCGACAAGCTACGATCGCTTGCCGCAGTGCATGGGGGCGATCAGTTTCTAACCGCACCGCTTGTTTGGCTTTGTCATAAAATCCTTCTGGTCCCATGCCGTGAGCTTCCAGTCCCACCGCATCAATCACTGCATCCGGACCACGCCCTCCTGTCATTTCTTTGAGGGCTTCACCTACATCGAGTTCCTCCAAGTTAAGGATTTCTGCCCCGTTGTCTTTCGCCATCTGGAGGCGTTCGGGAACGAGATCGATCGCAATCACTCGTTCAGCACCCAGCATAAAGGCACTGCGAATGGCAAATTGTCCAACCGGGCCACAACCCCAGACAGCGATCGTATCACCAGGCTGAATATTGCAGTTTTCCGCTGCCATATATCCCGTAGGGAAGATATCTGTCAGAAACAGGACTTGCTCGTCTGCCAGTCCATCCGGAATCTTGAACAAACCAACATCAGCAAATGGAACACGGGCATATTCCGCTTGACCTCCCGCGTAGCCCCCCAGCATGTGGGAGTAGCCGAAAAGACCGGATGGGGAATAACCCATGAGTTTTTCCGCTATCCAAGCATTGGGGTTGGAGTTATCGCACAGTGAGGTTAGCTTTTGTTTGCAGAAAAAGCAGCCACCGCAGGCAATGGGAAAGGGAACCACCACGCGATCGCCAATTTTGATATTCTTGACTTCACTGCCTAGCTCAACCACCTCTCCCATGAATTCATGACCCAGGATATCACCCGACTCCATTGTTGGAATGTAGCCGTTATAAAGGTGTAAATCTGAACCACAAATCGCCGTTGAAGTGATTTTAACAATGGCATCACGCGGGTTAATAATTTTTGGATCGGGTACTGTTTGAACCCTTATATCTTTGGTGCCTTCCCAGCAAACTGCTTTCATCTTTTTCCTTGTTGTTAATTATTTTAAGCTTGGATAAACAAGTTTTTTTACTCTAAATAGTTCAATTTATAGTTAAAAATTAAGCTCTTCTACTCTTTCAATAGACTTAATTCTTAAGATAATTTGCACTCCAAAAGGAGTAGGATTAAATCTAGTATTAGTATCAATCAACACTAACTTTATTAACAAAATCAGAACTTACGCAGCTGAGACACATATAGAGAATAGGGTGCGTTACCCTCCTGTCACCTACCGTGCATAAGAATGATAATCATTATCTTGAGCTAGGCGATCGCGATTCTTCGCTCAGATTACAAAACTGTAATTTAAGCAAGGGGCAAGCTGTAATTTTGGTTGAACTTAATCGAAATATAGACAGGTTCAAAATTCAACCGAAGGAGAAAGCTCATGATGAATACCCGCCGACTGTTAGCACTGATTGCGCTTCCTGTTCTCGTTGGAACATTTGGGTGCGTGGCGTTGAATCAGGCAACCGCTCAATCGCCTAAGCGATTGGCACAAAACTCGTCCCAACCCAATCAGCAACAACAGGGACGCAAAAACCATCGAGGTCCAGATTTTGCCGCAGCAGCTCAAAAACTCGGTATTTCAGAAGCCCAGTTGAAAGAAGCACTTGGAGTCCCGACAACGCCACCTGCACCGGGAGAACGCCCACCTCGACCCGACTTTAAGGCGGCGGCGGCAAAACTCGGCATTACCGAACAGCAACTAGTAGATGCTCTGGGAGTTCCACCCCATCCACCACGTCCAGATTTTGCCGCCGCCGCTCAGAAGCTAGGGGTGTCAGAAGCCAATTTGAAGGCAGCACTAGGGGTGCCAGAAAATCCACCGACTACACCGCCTGCACCAGGAGAACGCCCACCCCGACCCGACTTTAAGGCGGCAGCAGCCAAACTTGGCGTAACAGAACAGCAACTGATGGATGCGCTGGGAAAGCCGCCCCATCCTCCTGAGGATGGCAACCAACCAGACGGAGCTCGTCCTCCCCAGCCATAATCTCAAGCCAATTTAGCGACCTGTTCATGGATACGACCAAATTTTCAAGCGTTGCACATCAAAAGGATAAAACCTTAGGGGCTAATCCTCCCGTAGTTGCTCCCAAACGCTGACGGGGTGATGTCTTCCGCGCAGCGCCAGCGCGAAGGCAGGGGGCACTACCTCTACCATCCTGATCATCCCGCAACTATGCGATGCCAGTTTTCAGGTCGTGTCCATGACACTTGAGGGTGAGGTGAGAGTTTCTCATGCAGAGTGTGGTTCCAGATTGTGTTAGCGAAGCTTTTCGTTAGTGAAGCGTCTCCGAAGAAGATAGAAATCGCTCCAACATCATTCTGCCGTTTAATAAGTTGTTTATGAATCAGGTAAAGACTAAATCGCCCCCTCGATGGACTCATGCATTTCAACGACTGTGGACATTGCATTGGGTCATGGCAGCTTGTTTTTTTGCCATTTATTTGCTTGGCATTCTGATGGCTCGCCTACCGCATGAAGTCGTTTTTAGAGGCTCTCTATATAACGTCCACAAGTCAATGGGGGTACTCATCCTCGGTCTGCTTTTGGTCAGAATATTCACACTACTACAGGTGTTTAGTAAGAAATATCTGAAGCGAAAACCAATGTTGACAAGGCAGTGGATGGCGATCGCTGCGCTCCATGCTTTCCTTTATTGTTTCATGTTGGTCGTTCCAATCAGCGGCATTTGGTTATCGAACACGGGTGGACATGACATTCCCTTCTTCTTTATCAAGTTACCAAATTGGTTTGAAGAGAATCGAGCGATCGCCCATTTTGCCGAAAGCCTGCATTTTTGGCTGGCTTACACGCTGTTGGTATTGGTTGTGCTGCATGTCTTGGAGCAGCGTCAGTTCTTCAAACAGATGTGGAGACGTGTTGTCAGGAAATAGTTGTACCAGCACCATCCTATCTTCAATAATTCTATTTAAAAGCAGAGGAAATGAAAAAAGACCATGCGAAAACAAATCCAGTAGCTTCCAGGCTTAACCGACGAGAGGTGCTTGCCTTTTTAGGGGGAACAGCCGCCGTGTCGATTTTGGGCTGCTTACGCGGACAGTCCGCTTCCGTAGAACCGGTGGGTACGTTAACTCAGACACCGACTCGGACAGTGCTAGCAGCGACTCCGAGCTGCGTGGTAAGACCCCAACAAACGGAAGGGCCATATTTCGTGGATGAGAAACTCAACCGCTCTGACATTCGATTCGATCCCTCGGATGGTTCGGTCAAGCAGGGAGTACCGTTGCGTCTGGTATTTCATGTCTCTCAGATCAATGGCAGCTCCTGCACACCTCTGGCTGCTGCAAGCGTAGACCTTTGGCACTGTGATGCTTTAGGTGTCTATTCTGACGTGAGAGACCCTAGTTTCAGCACCGTTGGGAAAAAGTTCCTGCGCGGCTATCAGGTGACGAATGCAAATGGAATGGTTGAGTTTGTTACCATCTATCCCGGTTGGTACCCAGGCAGAACTGTCCACATCCACTTCAAAATTCGCACCGAGCTGGCGTCCCAGCGTAGTTATGAGTTTACTTCACAACTCTACTTTGACGATTCCCTCACGGATCAAATTCACGCGCAACCTCCCTATGCCGTTAAAGGGCAGCGCACCCAGAGGAACGAGCAAGATGGTATCTTTCGAGAGGGTGGTGAACAACTGATGCTCCAGCTCACTAAAGATACACAAGGTTACGTAGGGACATTCGATTTAGGGCTTCAGCTCACTTGAACATAGAAAACGCCTATGCTAGTCGGTCTGCTGGGCATAGACGCTAAAACGACGCCAATTCGTTAGCTGTGAGAACTATTTTCATTCTTTGATTGTGAGCGCAGCTCAAGACCTCTGTGTTGCCAATTCAGAGGTTATCAAGAATCGTTTGGGCAGCAGCTTCATCAGTAATCAGTCCTGTGATTAGGTTGCCACGCAAAACCGCCAGAATGGCTTCTGCTTTTTTCAAACCGCCTGCCACACCAATAATCAGCCGTTGAGCAGGTTGTTCGAGCGGTACACTGGCGACACGGCTGTTCGTTCCATCCTGAAGCAACACTCCGTATCGATCGTATGCCCAACCCGCAATTTCCCCCACTGCCCCTAATTCAATCAATTGAGCCACCTCATTATCACTGATGAAGCCGTCTTGATGTAATGGGGCATTCCAGGCAATATGGCTAATTCCGACAAACGTTGCTTTGGCTTGCTCTGCAAGAGTCTTTACGGCAATAAACGATCGCTGCGTCTGCAAAAGTTCTCGTTCTTCAATACTGGTGGCAACTACAGGAGTAGGGACAGGGTAGGCTTGGGAACCAACGCGATCGGACAAATGCATCACCACTTCGTTGCGACCTGCACGCCCGAAGTGGGACATGTTCCCAATAATTGAGACAATCTTATGCTGGGGTTGATCCATTGAGGGAATTTGTTCCACCATTGATCGCAACGTCCGTCCCGATGAGAACGCCAGTATCGTCGGGGTTTTCGCGACAAGATAGCTCTCTAAGTAGGTAGCCGCACACACGCCAATTCCATTAAACGTATCACCGCTCCCAGCGTCACTCGGTACCACTTCACAAAGCGACAGATCGAACTTATCGCGTAGCGACTCAGCCAGAGCAATGCACTCACTTAAGGGATGATCCAGCCGAAATTTGATCAGCTTTTCACTCACCGCCAGCGCGATTAAGCGTTGTGCCGCTTGTCGAGACACATTAAGCTTTGCCGCAATCTCTTCCTGTGTATTCCCAGCAATGTAATAGAGCCAAGCCGCATGAGCAGCAAGATCTAACTTGCGAGCCTTAAGGGGCAAGCCAGCTTTGCTGGTATCGCGTCGTTCTGAAAAAGGTTCTCTCATATCTCACCTGCGGGAAGTCTGCATCCCCCAAAAGAGTAGATCGATTGCCTGAGCGTCTGCCTAATTGTTGATTTTTTGCTCAAATTCTGATGTATAGCTCATCACATCTTATATTAATAAAGTACTTTTGAATCAACGCGAACGCTGCAACACATACATTGCAGCCGTATAGCAAAAGGCAGACGGCAGAGGGCAAAAGGATTATTACTGATGCGTAGACGTTTCATCTGTTAAAACTGTCCTAACCTGGATGGCGACAGCTATAATTTTTCCTTTTTGAGTTCTGGTTTGCTTCTATTGCCCGCCAGTAATATCCAAGTTAAACCCGGTAATATAGCTTGCCTCATCGCTCATGAGAAATGCGACACCGTTGGCAACCTCTTCCAAACTCCCCAAACGGCGCATCGGCACTGAATCGATCATCTGTTGCTCGACCACTTTGGGATCGGCATCAAAGTACTGCGACCCCGCAGCCGCCTGTAATTCGGTCTGTCGCGTCCACATAAAGCCCGGACCAATCAGCGAAGGCGAAAGCGCGTTCACTCTGATTCCGTAGGGAGC
>NZ_DATNPA010000559.1:0-16201 GCF_036703385.1 Allocoleopsis sp.
TGACATTGCCCCTTACAAAACTGTCCTAACCCACGGCTTTTTGGTGGATGAGCAGGGACGCAAGATGAGTAAATCCCTGGGGAATGGGATTGACCCAGCGGTGGTCATTCAAGGTGGCAAGAACCAGAAAGAGGAACCCCCGTATGGGGCTGATGTCTTGCGCCTGTGGGTTTCTTCGGCAGACTATTCCTCCGATATCGCCCAGAGCAAGAATATCTTCAAGCAACTGGGGGATATTCGGGGCAAAATCCGCAATACGGCGCGTTTCCTCTTGGGGAATTTGCACGACTTTGACCCTGCCAAGGATGCGGTGCCTTATGAGCAGCTTCCCGAATTAGACCGCTATATGCTGCACCGAATAACGGAGGTATTTGGGGACGTTACTGAGGCGTTCGAGAGTTACCAGTTCTTCCGCTTTTTCCAGACGGTGCAGAATTTCTGCGTGGTGGACTTGTCGAACTTTTATTTGGATATTGCCAAGGATCGGCTCTACATCAGTGCTCTTGACTCGCCTCGCCGTCGTAGTTGTCAGACGGTGATGGCGATCGCACTAGAAAATTTAGCACGCGCGATCGCACCGGTGCTGTGTCACCTGGCAGAGGACATCTGGCAATACCTCCCCTACAAGACGCCTTATCAGTCTGTGTTTGAGGCGGGGTGGGTGAAGTTAGAAGAGGAGTGGAAAAAACCGGAACTCGCCGCATCTTGGACATCGTTGCGCGGTATCCGCACTGAGGTGAACAAGGTGATGGAGCAAGCGAGAACACAGAAGATGATTGGTGCTTCGCTAGATAGTAAGGTGTTACTCGCTGTTGCAGACTCAGAATTGCGCAAGCAGTTAGAAGCACTCAATCCCCAGGATAGTCTGAGTGGTGATCGGGTGGATGAGTTGCGCTATCTGTTTTTAGCATCTCAGGTGGAAGTCCTTGATTCCCAGGAAGCAATCCAAAAGGCGGATTACAAGAGTGAGTCGGACAAGCTATCTGTGGGTGTAGTGAAAGCGGAGGGGCAGAAATGCGATCGCTGCTGGAATTACTCCACCCGTGTTGGCACAATATCAGAGCATCCTTTATTGTGCGATCGTTGTGTCCCCGCCTTAGAAGGTCAATTTTAACAGTGGACAGTGAGCAATGAGCAGTGAACAGTGAACAGTTGATCACTGCTCATTACCAGAAGAATTAAAGGGGTACTCGATTCCCCATTCCCCATTCCCGGCTCCCATCTGTTGTGCATTTTTAAGGCACGACAGCTTATCACTCCAAATTAACCAAATTCATCTGAGGTTGAGAAGCTTGAGACAGACTGTCAGAACTCTCCACCTTTTGTAAAAATTCTTCAGTTAACTTGGCGAATGCTCTAGAGCCAGCGGAATTCGGTGTCGCTAGAACGGCAGGCATAAAACTGTCTACGGCTTTCGCCACATTAACATCCATCGGGATACGATTCTCGAACAGTTGAGCCGGACTGAATTCTGCAGTAACTCGCTGCATCACCTGTTTGTAATAGCGATCAAAAAGACCACCACTGGACAAAATAAACACAATCCCTAATAATTGCGACTTGAAAGAGCTATCCTCACCATAACTATCTTTAAGCTTGGCAATGCGTCTTTCTAGGAGCTGAATTCCGACAACCGATAAAGGTTCTGGTCTAGCTGGCAGTAAATAAAAGTTACTCCCAACAATCCCACTTCTAGTTAAAAGATTGTAACCCGGAGCGCAATCTAGAATAATAAAGTCGTAGTCATTAACTACGGGTGCTAAAATCCCCTTTATTAATTCCTGTTCAAAGCCATTCCAAACGTCGCTAAAATCGCAATTATCATTATTAGACGCTTTTTTGTGGAGAAGCTCAGAGACTAAATATTCATCATAAAGGTCAATGTCTCCGGGCAATAAACTTAGCTCTGAGATTTGACAAATATCAGATTGAATAACCTCTAGTGTCGTTCGCTTAATTCGATTATTGGGTTTAATTTCTTTATAGATGAGCTGACTTAAGGTGCGCTTTTCTCTCCTAACCCTGGCAAATTCTTGAGGTTGCATTAGGCTCAGGGTAGCACTGATTTGTGAATCTAAATCGACCACTAAAACACGCTTTCCGTGATTTTTTGCCAAGCAAGTAGCCAAGTTCACAGTGAGGGTTGTTTTCCCTACACCACCCTTCATATTAACTGTGGCAATGATCAATCCCATTAATAGAATCCTCTTGGAGAAACGTTGCCTCGTTCGGCAAGAACTAATCTAGCTTACTAAAGTAGAGTACTGGTTGATGAAAATGGGAATGTGGGAATTTTACTGCCCTTGACCAAAAACTAAAATTGATGGGCTGAAATTTTAAAACCGCAGGAATTTCGGATTGGTGATTGTGCGAGTCCCGGAAGAGGAAGTATCAGGATTGTTCAGAGTTTGGGGTGTGGAGGTAGCCCCAGTTGCCACGGGTGTAGGTTCAGTCGTCGTAAGAACGGCTGTGGGTGAGGGTGCAGGCGTTGTGGGAGTCAGTGAGGGGGTGGGCGCGAACATTAGAGGAGCTGCCGATGTCTCTGTCGGGACTGTTAGGGGAGCCAGTGAAGGGGTGGGGGCAAAGGTTAGGGGAGCGGCTGATGTCTCTGGCTCAGATGTCACAGGCATCGCGAAGGGTGTAGGAGAGGTTGTTGTAGGCGTGACGGTATCAGTGACAGGTAGACTCTGAGGGTTAAGATTGGACGCAGGGTCTTCGTTCTTCAAAGGAGCGATGACAGGAGCCGATGAGCTGGCTTGAGGCAAGGTGCTTTGTGCCCATGCGGGAAAAGCACTCAAGGCTGTTGCTGCCACTCCACACAGAGTTGCCAGTGTTTTGAGCCAGGTAATGGTATCCTTTGATTGACTCAGCATTGTTTGGACGCTTCCTCGATCCTGAGTGAAAACTGGCCTATAGAGGCACCATAACAGCAAGTCTACTACGAAGGACTCCAAATTGGCTTCAATGATAAAAAATCTAAAATCTGAAGATTCAAAAAATCTAGGTATTCTTTAGATGAGAGGTAGCCAATGAGTGGCAATTGATGTAACTGGCTAATTTGGTGGTAATAAGAGTAACCAAGACGCGCTAAATAGCTCTTCGGAATGCGGTAGAAGTTATTAACTCTAGGGAGTTTGATCTCGCTGAATTCTTTAGAAATAATGAACCAATTTCCGTCTTTCTCCAACAACTCACCTTCGTCGCCTTTTTTTAAATCATTCTTTCGGGCATGGATGACCACTGGTGTTATATCTTCATCTGGACTAAACACCAGAAATTCATTCCAATTAATAGTGGATAAATTCATTCTTAAATCTTCATTTACCAGAAGCAGGTCACGAACATAATAGCTATACCCTTTTTTTTGTAAGAACTTTAAAGGGATTGTCAGTTCTCCACCGTCTCCCAAAGATAAACATCGCCACACTTTCCTATTTTCTTGACAATCAACGATATAAATAATAATCCCTTCAAAGCGATAGCTAGTGGCATTAGCATCATCTACGAGTACTTCCCCCCATTTCATAAATTGCAGTAGTTCGGGGAGTGGCTCTCTAGAGCCATATTCGTTTTGGGTAGCCCAAGAAGAATCTGACAAAAAACGTTTAATTTCCTGGCGTTCATCTGGATATTGACCATCAATGGTTATGTAACGGCGTAGTGCTTTTTTAACTTGAGGTGTTGACCTGAATGACCTCTGCCTTAGTAGCATAAAAGCAGCATGTTGTATCTGCCATAATTCATCATCCAGACTTTGAATGACTAGATTCAAGCCTTCTTGACCATACTCTAACGCTTTAGAAAGAGCTGCAATCTTTTGCCCGACGTTATCACTCTCCAACTGGATTTTAACGTCTTCGATGCCTCTGATGAGGTTATTGTCTGGCATATTTATAGATATTTTTTGATTGGAAAAGGGTACTATGATGTCCGCTGATATGCCCTTAATAAAAATGGAAAAGTTCGTAGTTGCACTTTAGCGCTAAAGCACAACTACGAACCTAATAAGCTGTCGCGCATCTAACTTGCATTAACAGCATTTCCTTTATTTTTGATTTTTCGTCCCCATTTGATAATCAGTTCACCCTCATTCAAAAGCTTATTTAATACTTCTTCTAGCTCAGTTACTGATTGAAATAGTCGATGAGCTAGCCTTCACCTTATCAAAAACTTCATCTTGAACAACCTTTTGACTTCACTCCTGTGTATTGGCTTGAATTGATGGCTGATGCCTTGGAATTTCAATCACGAACTCCGTCCCCTGACTTTGTTTTGAATTGCACTTCAACTGACCGTTGTGTTTCCACACCACAATCTGGTAGCTGATGGACAACCCCAAACCAGTACCTTTTCCCACAGGTTTCGTTGTAAAAAATGGGTCAAATAGCTTCTGCCTGACTTCCTCGGTCATGCCGGGACCATTGTCAGCAATATGAATGACAATTTTGTAATTAGCGATCGCTTCTGTGCGAATGTAAATTCTACTAGGATTTGCTTGAATCTCTGCTTCAGTTCGTGATAAATTGTAGTCTTCCAAGGCATCGATCGCATTAGCCAAGATATTCATAAACACCTGATTGAGCTGTCCGGGATAGCACTCTACCAAGGGCAAGTCTCCATAGTCTGTGACCACTTCAATCTCTGGACAGCTATCGTTAGCTTTCAGCCGATGCTTGAGAATAATCAGGGTACTGCTGATGCCCTCATGAATGTCAAACAACTCTTTCGCTGAGGTGTCAGCACGAACGAAAGTCCTCATTGATTTGCAGATAGAATCGAGCCGTTCTGTTCCCTCTCTCATCGAGTTGAGCAGTTTGGGCAAGTCTTCTAGTACAAAGTCCAATTCAACAGCTTCGATTGCGGCTTGGATTCTTGGTATATTTTCGACGCAGTATCGCCGATAAAGATTTAAGACGTTAATTAGGTCGTGAAAGTAGTTTTCAGCATGTTCGACATTACCTAAAATAAAGGTGACGGGATTAGTAATTTCGTGGGTAATTCCAGCAACGAGTTCGCCAATACTTGCCAATTTCTCGCTTTGAATCAGATAGGTTTGCGCTTGTTGGAGTTGAGTTACGTCGGCTCTGGTTTGCTGCACTGACTCCAAGCTTCGTTGCAGCGTAAGTTCTAAATCATTGAAGTCTATTGGCTTCGTTAAGAAGTCGAAAGCCCCCCGGTTCATTGCTGTTCTGATGTTGGCTAAATCCCCATAGGCCGACACGACGACTGCTTTGAGAGTGGAGTCTTTTTCTTTAAGGTGACTGAGCAGGTCTAACCCATCCATTTCTGGCATATTGATATCCGTTAACACCACTCCAATCTGAGGGTCGCTTTCCAGTTGTTCTAGGGCTTGTCTACCATTGCTAGCAAACGAAAACACTAATTCGTTACTGCGAATTTTTTCCCGGAAGTGCTGTTGGATTACATATTCTAAGAGGGGCTCGTCATCGACTACGAGGATTTTAGCTGTCATACAGTGGAGTCAAGCCTGTTTATTAACCACATAGCATAGCTTTATAAGTTATAAGCCTGCACATTGACGCGCTCGCACAGCACGTTCCCGTGCCTTCACTAGAATTTCTGTTTCATCGACTGTGGTAATATGTCTGTCTTGCATCACAATTCGTCCATCAATAATTACGGTCTGAACATCAGAACCCCTAGCCGAGTAGACGAGGGTAGCCATAGGATCGTGCATCGGGGTGAGGTGGGGAACTTGAGTGTCGATCAAGATGAGGTCAGCGAGAAATCCCGTCTGAATTGACCCTAGCGACGACCCCATCCCAATCGCTCGCGCACCGCCTCGGGTTGCCATCGCGAATACATCTTTGGCAATCAATGCGTCTGGTTGAAGGGTTACGACTTTTTGTAGCAATGCCGCATCCTTCATCACTTGAATCATGTCTTGCGTATTATTGCAGGATGGTCCGTCGCAGGCTAGACCGATGTTAATCCCTGCCGATCGCAGTTTGGAAATCGGTGCCACTCCGGCAGCCAGTAGCATGTTACTGGTGGGGTCGTGAATAACATGGGAACCCGTTTCAGCAATTAGCCCAATGTCATGGTCTGAAAGATGGACGCAATGGTTTAGCATGGTGCGATCGCCCAGGACACCTACATCAGCTAGCATCTCAACGTTGCTTTTCCCGGTACGCTGTCGCACCAAGTCGTTGTATTCAGGTGTCTCTGCTGTATGCAGGTGCATGATGACATTGTTTTCTTGCGACAGCTGGACGGCATCCTCAAAGGCATCAGCACTGGCTCCCCAAGGAACTAAAGGGCCAATCCCAACGCGAGTTCGGGCATTGTTTTTCCAATGGCGAATCAGGCGTTCTGAACGTTTAATGATGTTGTGTCGGGTTTCAAGGAATGCCTCGTCAAGAAATGACTCATCGTTGCTACAACGGAAAAAAATAGAGCGGATACCCGTGCGATCCAGGCTAGCGATAGAGACTTCATCCACGCCATCGGCATAGTGGGGGCTGACAAAAACTTCACAAATTGTCGTGTTACCAGCCTTGATATTCTCAATCGCCCCCAACTCCATGCTCAGTGCATAGTCTTCTGTTTCCAGCGCCCGCATCAGTGGCAGTTGGGAATCTGAGAGCCAATGAAGTAGAGAGCGATCGCTGCCCAAGGAACGCCCGAAAATCATGCAAAGATGAGTATGGGCATTAATAAAACCCGGACAAACCAGCGAGCCTGAAGCATCAATCACTTCGTCACAGTTGGATGCCATTGGTTGACCGCTGCCTACCTCCACGATTATGTTGCCATCTACCAGTACATAGCCATTCTCAATAACGCTATTCTCATCATCGCTGGTAAGAATCGTACCCCCTGAAATTAGCAGTGTTGACATTTAAACCTTCCCCCTCACTCGTTGAACACTTTGCTCAGAAAATAATAACTCTAGCTTTGGTGCAAGCAGGCTCTGTACTCCCATTGAGGCGTATTTGCCAGTGAGCGCGATCGCGCTTTTTGAAACGATACAAAGGAGCGCGGCGTAAAGTCCTCCCCTTTGGGGAACGAGCTTCGCTTTGCTTGGAACCTAACCTGCGCCCAGCTTGCCCTAAGATTAGGCGAGAGTCCCAGCCAAATCAATAGGTAAGCTGTCGTGCCTGCCACTTGCCTATCGAAAGGAACTGGTAATGAGAATAGGTAATAGGGAGATGGAAAAACCTTATCGACCCAAAAATTCACCAATTACCTCTTCTCCTATTACCAAAACGTGCAACTTACCTATGCAACCTCTTCAATTTGGACTTGCCTATTGCCTATTACTGATTCCCAAATTTTTCGGCAAAGTAATAAAAAATTCGGTATAGACTCCGGGTTCGCTTTGCACCTCCAGTGTGCCTCGGTGCTGTCCAACAATGATGTCGTGTGTCAAAGATAAACCCAAACCCGTTCCCTGTCCAGTTGGCTTGGTAGTAAAGAAAGGATGGAAGATTTTTTCTCGAATTTCTGGTGCTATTCCAGTCCCGTTATCCCGAATGCGAATTTCAACAACTGCACCTTGATTTTTGGTCGTGACGCTAACTATGGGGGTGAAGGAAGCATCGCCCTGTTTGTGCTTAACCATAGCGGCGTAGCAGGCGTTATCGACAATATTAATAATGGCGCGACTGAAGTCAGAGGGAAATAACTCGAGTTTACTGATAGCATCGTCGCAGTTAATGTTGAGGGTGAGGTTAATATCACTATCTCGATTTCGTTGGCTATGATACGCTAACTGGACAGCTTGAGTAACAAGGGTGTTGAAGTCGGTTGTTTGACGCTGGCTTTTATTAGAGCGAACGTGCAGCAGCATACTCTGAATAATAGTGTTGGCTCTTTGTCCCTGCTGGTAAATTTCACTAACGTTTCGCTTTAGGTAAGTTAGGATTTCATGAATCGTGTCTGTAGATGCCTCTTCTCGGCGTTCAATTTGACTGTCAAGTGTGTTGCACAGTTCAGTCGTTAATCCCTCGGATAGAGAGGCGAGGGACGTGACGAAGTTGAGAGGATTGCGAATTTCGTGGGCAATGCCTGCGGTTAACGCGCCGAGAGACGCAAGTTTCTCTTGGGCGACGATCTGTCTTTGGGCGGTTCTGAGTTCGAGGAGCGTTTGTTCTAACTGGCGATTTTTCTCTTGTAATTCTTGGGTGCGTTCTTCTACTTTGGCTTCCAAGGTGTGGGAATACTCTTCTAGTTGCAGTCTGGCTACTTCGAGTTGTGAATTGGCTGTTTCTACGTTGTTATACAACCGAGCATTTTCTAAGGAGATGGCAGCTTGGGATGTGAGGATGTTGAGGAGTTCGATGCGATCGCTTGTAAATGCACCCGCGCATTGATTATTTTCTAAGTAAAGAATACCAAGCAGCTTACCTTGTTTGATAATCGGGGAACACAGAATCGATTTCGGTTGATTGGCGGCGATGTAAGGGTCAGTCGCAAAAATGGATTCTCTCGCTGCTTCATTTACAACCAGATTTTGCTGAGTTCGTTCAACATAGTTGATAATAGCGGCTGGAATATTGGGATTGTTCTTAACTGCAATGGATTGCAGCACCATTACCTGTTCAATATCAATGGCTCCTGCCGCTTCGATGACCAACTTGCCTGACTTTTCCATAATGAGAAAGCCCTTTTGTGCACCCGCATTCTCAAGGATGACCTTCATGAACTTTGACAACAATTTGTCAAGAACAATTTCTTCGGCAAGGGCAAGAGAGGCTTTCATCACTGTCGCTAAATCCAGCACTCTCGAATCTTCTATCATTGTTGAGGTGGTCGTTTTACTAGAACCAGGGACTATTGTTTCGCCTGGGGTGAGGGAGGTAGGAGTTTGGCGCGAGACAACTCTGGCAAAGAGCTGTGGATATCTTGCTTCTAAGTCTTGAACTTTAGCTTTCGCTCCCCATCTAGCATAGCCATAGTAGGCATCTTTCAGATAGGTTTGAGCCATCTTTTCTTTTCCATTCGTCAAATAAAACTCTGCTGCCAGTTCGTTCGCTAAGGCTTCGTCTTGGATGTATCCGTTGTCCTTAGCTCCAACTATGGCTCGGTTATAAAGCTCGACGGCTTCCCAATTTTGCTCCAGAACTCGTGCTTTCTCTGCCTTCACTAGGTCATACTTATGCTGATAGTTCATCGGCGCATGGTACGCCCACTGTTTCATTTTTTCTTGATTTTCTGACACTTGGCTCAGGTACTGGTGTTGCTCGTGAGATTCAGCATGGGGATACTGGGCGAGTAGAGCCAGCGAATAGTAGAAGTTGTGTAAGCTAACAATAACTAACCCTGTCACGCTGCTTTCATGTTCTGAGGCTAACTTTGCATAGGCGATCGCCCTATCGTATTCTTTGAACAAATAAAAGAGAATAGATTTAGCAATGTATATATAAAACAGAGAACCATAAGTATTAGCATCTATCAGAATAGGTAATATTTTTGATTCGTCAAATATTTCACCGATTAAACAGTATTTATCCGTCGCTAAGCCTTGGAGATTTAATGTTAGCTGCCCCCATATTCTTGTCTGATAAATGGCATACTCTTGTTTGAGTTTGACCAGTAAATCTATATACTGCGATTGTTTATTGCTAACTATTTCTAGTTGTTCTTCTGTCAAAAAAATGTGAGTGCAATATTCAATAATAGAATAACCCGCATACTCTAGATCTCCAGTTTCAATACCACTTTGAATCCCTTCAAGAAACGGGGTTAATATTTCTCGACTATGTTCTTTCCAGTGTCTGACACAGCAATTAAACAGAGTAAATACTAGGCATTTAAGTTCTTTCGCATTAAATTCCTGTAGGAGCCTTAAGGCTAGTTGTCCAGCATGATATCCAGCATCCAGGTTGCCCATTCTGCCACACAATAGTGTGGCGTACCAAACATAGGCATAAGAGGCTAGCGCTGAATAACCGTTTTCAATACAGAGATTGACCATCGTCAAGATAACTTGCGGCAAAAGCTCCGGCTTGGCAATAAACACAGAAGAACTGATAGCCTTGAGAATCCGCATAGCCGCCAGTTTATAAGGGTCTTTCATCACTGGCAGGTTTTCTAAGTTGGTCAGTTCAGGCAACTCTACTCGCAGATGACTATCACTAGGTATAGAGGAGAGAGAAACGCCCAAGAGTGTTAGGACTTGCAATCCAATATCAAGGGCTTTGAGCATCTGATTTTGAGCATTATAAAACTGGATTTGCAGCTCATAAATCCTCACTTTTTCGAGTAGAGTATTAGCCCGTTCTAGGACAATTTCAGCTAGCCAAGCTGCCCGCTCGAAATTAATCCTTAAGTATTCCGATTCCACCGCTTCGATATGCAGTGCGATCGCTAAATCATAGTGATTCTCCCAGCCCGTTTCTGCCAGCAATTCTAGCCCCACATTAAAATACCTAGCAGCAGGCTCATATGCCATTGCCGCCTTCGCTTTCCGGCCCGCTATTAAATTAAGATTAGCTAGTTCTTCTTTTTCAGATTCGGAGGTAATGAACTCTAGCCCAATATTCAACTGATTTACAATATCAAATATATTATCTTCCAAAGAAAACTTAGCTGTTTTCTCTAACAGCAATTGACCAATTTTCCAATGAGTGGCTTTTTTGCGATCGCTGGGAATTAAAGAATAGGCAGCTTGCTGCACTCTGTCGTGCAAAAACTTGTAAGAGATTGGGGGTTGAGTTAGCGTTAATGTAGCGGCACTAGGTGAGCCGTTAGGTACAGAGCTTTGTTCAGCTTCAAATCGCCAGTCTCCCTCTTCAAACACTAAAGGGATTTTGTAGTCATTACTCAGAGGTAGAATTAAACCCGCTTGAAGTGCTGACCACAATTTGTTAGCAGTGCTTGATGGCATCTCTTCACTAACAATCGCGAGAATATCCAAGGTAAATTGATTACCAATACAAGCCGCTAATTTTAAAACTTGCTGCGTTACTTGCGGAAGTTGGCTGATATTTCTGGCGACAAGTTCAACAACATTAGAGTTATTAATTCCCAGCACTTCAGTCTGCTTAATATCCCACTGCTTGATATCCCAAGTCCAGCAATTTGCTGCAAAGTCAAAAGATAACAGTTGTCCAGAATAAAGTGTTTGAAAAAGCTGAGTTATAAAAAAGGGATTGCCTTGAGTTTTCTTAAAAAGTAGCTCAACTAATTCTCTTGAGTTTTCTGCTCTGTTGAGTGTATCGGCTACTAATTGCGCGACAGTCGAAATTTCTAAAGGCTGGAGAACAATGTTATTAACTTTTGCTCCAGCTTTTTGAATTTCCTCTACCGTCAACATGGTAGGATGTGTTGGAGTTACTTCGTTATCTCGATAGGCGGCTATCAACAGTAAATATTGACTCTCTGGGTCAGTTATCAGCAGCTCTATCCACTTCAAAGAGGCTAAATCTGCCCACTGTAAATCGTCCAGAAAAATGACTAGAGGGTGTTCGGCTTTGGTGAACACGCTAAGAAATTGTTTGAAAATCTGATTAAAGCGGTTTTGAGATTCTGTTGGCCCTAAAAGCGGAACTTCAGGTTGTTCACCAACAATGAGTTTGATTTCGGGAATGACATCGGTAATGACTCGACCATTTGAACCAATTGCCTCTTCCAGTTTCGCTCTCCAAACGGCTATTTGCTCTGAGCTTTCAGTTAGTAGTTGCTGAATCAATTCTTGAAAGGATTGAATCAGAGCAGCGTAAGGAATATCCCGTTTGAATTGATCGAATTTTCCTGTAATAAAATAGCCACGTTTGGCTACAATTAGTTTGTGAACCTCATTCACAACTGAGGTTTTACCAATACCTGAATAACCGGAAACTAGCATCATCTCACTGGCTCCCTTGCTAGTTCGCTCAAAGGCATTCATTAAAGCTGTTACTTCACCTTCGCGCCCGTAGAGTTTTTGAGGGATAAGAAAAGAACTCGATCGATCTAACCTCCCCGGAATGAAGCCTTCAATTTGTCCCGATGCTTGCAGTTTCTGCCAAACTTCTTCTAAGTCTGCCTTGAGTCCAACGGCGCTTTGATATCTGTCTTCCGCCGTTTTGGCAAGCAATTTCATGATGATGGATGACACAGCTAGTGGGACTTCAGAATTTAGCTGATGAACCGGCACTGGTGTTTTAGCAATGTGGCAATGCACTAATTCGAGCGGATCATTGCTCACAAAGGGCAACTGACCTGTTAGCATTTCATAGAAAGTGACACCTAGAGAATAAAAATCGGTGCGGTAGTCTAGTGAGCGGTTCATCCTGCCAGTTTGCTCTGGAGACATATAGGCAAGAGTACCCTCGAGAAAGTTGGGATTGCTGATTGTCAAGTTTTCTTTCGACAGACGAGAGGCGATGCTAAAGTCAATGAGTTTGATGTGTTCGGATTGAGGGTTAATTAGGATATTGTGCGGTTTAATATTTTTGTGAATAACGTGATTTTGATGTAGCTTGTGGAGGATTTCTGCTAGCTGGCGAGCAAGAGAAAGAAAGGTAAGAACGGAAATTTTTTGGTTGTTGAGAAAGCGATGAAGATAGATTCCCTGAAAATCCTCTAAAACTAGCGCTAACCTATTGTTATAGGTTTCTAAGCTTAAGGCTTTGACAACTCCTTCAACATTCAGAAGCTGAAGAATTTTATATTCATGCTTGAGCCTGGTAATTTCTTCAAGAGTAGGATACTCGGCTTTGAGGGTTTTGATGATAACTGAGGTAGAGTCGGGTTCACGAGTCCCGCGATAAATGAGGGTGGCGATGCCTTCGTGAATTTTAGAGAGATTTGTATATTTGTGTTGAGGACTGCTAGCCACAATAGGTTACGCCGACATAGGTAAGAGGTCTCCACTGTACATTTTTGTCGTTTGCAATCACTGGCTATGGTGATCAAATAACTAGTATTTATGTGATTAGTATCACAGGGCGTGTTAATGAACAAGTCATATCAAATCTGGGTTGACTACCTTTTTTTTCCTTAGTCGCGGAAGTAACTAGTACCGCTCCCTTGCACGTCAAAAGTCTTCGACTGCGCTTCCTGTGCTGGAAATGAATTCCAGCACCCAGCGTCAGTCAAAAGTCAAAAGTCAAAAACCAAAGACCTTTGAGAATACACAGTTTTCAGTCTCTGTTGGCTGACCTCGCTACGGTTGTTAAAAACACTGTTCAAGCCAAGCCGCTTTCTACTGCCTCGCAATAACCAAGATTACGCAACTGACTCCTGTACAACAACAAGCGTTCGATTTACTGGGTCTTTCACTATAGCGTACCCAGTAAATCAGCAGTGAATATTACCTGAATTCAACTCAAGCCAATCTTTTTGGCGATTTTGGCTAACTCATATCTTGCACCATCGTCTTATTGCGAAAATCACAGCCCAGAAAGCTCTTATGATTTCGTAGGATGGACACTCCACTCCCCACCCGACCCTTATTGAGAAGGTGCAAGATGTGAGCTAACTAACTTCAGACTAGGAAACGCTATATAACTCCCCCAGATTTGGGGGAGTAACCAAATTACCGATTATGCGTCAGTCCTAATTAGACCAGGGTATATACCTTTGCTTCCCAAGGAAAGATGCCTTCTCTGCCTACCCATTTCGAGGGAACCATTCGCTCTTGAGTGATTTCCTTCCACTGTTTGCCAGCGGGAGTTGCAGGCCAATTCGGGATTTTGTACTCCGAGCCTGGGGGGGTACCGTAGTCAGAGAAGTTCGCAACTACAACCACCAGCTGATCGGCTTTATTGCCGCGCTGCCAGACTAAAACCCGCTTACCTTCATTGAAGTCAGAATGAATAAACTGGGTGTCATTTACAGCTAAAGCATCAGAAGACTTGCGCAAGCGAATCAACCTCGCGACGTATTGGAAGATGCGTTGCCGCCAATCATCTTTAACACGGCTGAAGTTAACTGGATCAACCTGTTTATTACTACCATGCTCGTCACTGAGATTCAAATCCTGCTGATCGGCGAATTCATCCCCTGCCAGAATCATAGGAATTCCCACAGCCGTGAGTAGACAGACAAATGCCAGCTTGATGCGCGGCTCAGTGCGGTCAATTCCATTATTAGCCAGCCAGTTGAAGAAGCGTTCGTTACCCATGCCGCCAACATCGTGGGAAGTCAGGTAGTTTACGGCTTGAGAACCATCTGTAAAGCCTAAGTTGCGGCAGTCAATTAATTTCCGGACACTCCATTCAAAGCTAGGTTCGTCAGAGGGATTCTTGCCTAAAATCACCTGCCGGATAATTTGCTTGAATTTTTCGTTCCACAATCCATCCAAGCGATGTTGATGGACGAGAGCCAAGGGTACACTTAATTCTTCCCCAACTACTAGGAAGCGATCGCTCATTCCACCCCGTTTATCCCAAATCGTGTGGGAAAAATCTTTGAATTCCTGCAAAAAGTCGTAGTTGGCAATGTTGTTAACACTATCGAGCCGCAGTCCATCCACCCGATAATAGTCCAACCAGTGGGCAATGTGAGTTTTCATGTATTCACGAGCCGGGACAAAGCTTGATTTTTGCCCAGTAATCGGGTGATAGCCCTCCACCCAATAGTTGTACTTGAATAAATCCCCACCAAAGCCATCTCTTGAGCCTTGTTCTGGGTCACCACTGCCCCATTTGAGGTAAAAATCTAGAAAATTAACGTTGTGGTAAGGATTATTCCGGGAGAACGCCATCACCACATCGAGGAAAAAACGTAATCCATGCTGATGACAGGTTTTGATTAGATTGGCTAAATCCGTAGAAGCCGTGGGTGGCACCTGATGATCTGGGCGTCCCAAATCGAAATCTGCGGCAAAATAGTTAGCTGTGCCGTAGCCCCAATTTAGAGTATCGTCACTGTCTTCTGGGGGCAGCAGTTCTAGGGCGTTCACTCCGAGTTCCACAAGATGAGCGCGGTTGTTGAGGGCGCGGAGTGCGGGAAAAGTAGGAGCGTTATCTTCTGGCACCAACAGCGCTAGTACGTCCCGAAAGGTGCCGTTGCCCTCTTCTACCCCTCCTGTTGAGTTAATCCGAGCCCAACGGGTTGGTAATTCGTAGATAATCAGTCGATTATTGGTAGGCAGTGACTCTAGAGGAGCATCGCCTTCCCAATTAACGGTTTGCCCTTGGGGATCGCAAGGAGTGAGCTGAGCATTCTGATAAAGTACGACACTTGCCGGATCGAAGCTAGCGACTCCCGTTGAGTCCTGCGGTACGTGCTGCGGTAGGGGAGCAGATATCCGTCGCTCCACAGTTGTAGCGATGGGATCGGAGCAGTACATGATTTGGCTGGCATTGGCAGAGTCGTAGGGGTCACTATTGCGGATTTTAAACCAGTAAAAGTAGACTGTTCCCTCAACCAAACCACACTCTTGTGCTGAAATCTCCCATAGTTCGGGAAAGTCCGCCGATGGATGAAGCGAAAATTCTCCTAATTTAGCGAGTCGGTCTGGCTTTTCGGGATCGATGCTGCCAATGTAGAGGGTGGGAGCAGGTTCCACCTTTCCCGGACGCCATAGGACAAAGTGAGTCTGCTTGCGGCTTAATAAATCGGGATGCATGATAAGCCTTCCTTTGGACGAAAATTCGTTATAGAGCTTTTACAAGTTTGCGGAAGCTGATTTCGGACAAGTTGGTAAATAAGTCAGTGATTGTTGACTTTAAAGCCAGACTCAAGAGTCTAGAATTGAGCCATTACAAAGCTTTGAACTCATTGACTTGTGTTACTCCTGACGCTTGACTGCTTAAAACGGCAATTCTTCATCTTCCTGCTCAGCCACTTTCAGCTGCAAAACAGTTGTTTTCTCTTCTTCCACGGGCAGTTGTGCGATCGCATCTCCTAATTCCTTCTGAAGTTGCTTGGTCAGCGTGACCGATAAATCCAGGTCGATCCCCATTTCTTGCGTCATTTTTGCCAACGGGCTGAAGGGAACTTTTTTGGTCGTTCGCATTTGACTGGTCAACCGAAACCCCTTAAAATCTTTGACCTTTTGTGCATCCATTGCCGCTTTCAAGCGTTCTTTGACTTGATTCATTTCGGTATCCAACTGCCTCCACCGATGCTCGATCTGCCGATACCTCAAGGTGAGTGCTTCTATATCCTCAGTTGCTGGGTCAGGCTCGTTTATCTGTAACAGCCGATGGTGTACCTGCGCGACATAAACCGCATCCATTTTGGCATAGTACAATTGGCTTGCCGTGAGGGGTCGTTGCCCCCAATCACTGCCTTGTTCTGTTTT
>NZ_DATNPA010000560.1:0-4396 GCF_036703385.1 Allocoleopsis sp.
GCACGGGCTTTGATCGCGTGGAATTTGGTCTGGGAAGCAAATCGACTCCAGGAACCATAGGAAATATCTTTAGCGAGGACTTCGCCTGCATCAATCAGTTGTTCAATTCGTTCCAGTAATGAACCTTGTCTTGACTGAGCAATGCTAGTTCTAATCTCATTGAGATTTTGATGTTTCTCGACCCGAAAAAGCTGATCAAAATCTCTCAGCCATCTTGAGTCATTGGCAGGCCAATCATTAGCTGCCGCATGTTGCTTCATCAGGAATTTACTAGCTTCTTTGAGAGGTGTATTGTCCTCTTCCCGGACAGTCCATCCCCTCTCTTCCCGTGCTTGCCTAATTTTTGCTCGTCCCGGTTCAGAAGCTTTGAAGGTTTTTATTCCCATTGGGAGTAATTGTCAAGATCATTCACGATCAGCTTGTGTTCGATCTTACCTGATCGTGTGAAATTAAACTGAATTCTGCATCCTAGAAGTGTGAGGGAGTCTATTTCTCCTGAACTCAATCCGTTCTTGGGGGAGTGCGGCATGGACTTAATCAGTGACTGGGCCATCTTGAATGACACGAAATCTAAGCAATTAGAGCGAATTTTAGCTGAGTTTCATCACCTGAATGAATGGGAAATAACCCTTGCTTGTGTTTTGCTGGAAAGCTATCATGCCGTTTATCGGCGCGATCGCCTGAGGCAACGTCGAAACCAATTGACAACGGGTCAAGCAAGAAGTAAGGCACAGTGCGCACCGCCTACGCCTAACCAGCTCCAGGAAATTGCGCAAGGGATGAATGCCAAAGTCAGCTTAAACATACGATCAGAAGAAGTCACTCATCGACTCCATGATTTGGCGAAACGCTTAAGGCAGTATCGCCATTCTGTCAGGATCGGCTTCCGTGGGACAGCCTATTTGGATGAGTTCAAGCATCATCCCAAGTTCAACTCGATCCGGTCTGTTGAGTCTGAAAAGGAAGGATTCAGCCCATTTTTGCACATGTATTCCTTCTAGTTAGGGGCGCTTTTATGCTCTATATTAATTAATAGTCCCCTTGGCATCCCCCAATGGGATGGACAACCTAACTTGTGTGCATAAGCTCTCGACGCTCAGAGATATAGCAGGTAGGATAAGACATTTCAGTTCAGCAATCTGCCTTCTGCTCACGTTAAGGTGCATCCCATGAGCGCAGTACAATACCCAGTCTACGAATATCAAGTTGGCGGAAGTCTCCCTTCTGATGCTCCTACCTACGTGGTGCGACAAGCCGACTCAGAGTTGTATAACGCCCTAAAGAAAGGAGAGTTCTGCTACATCTTGAACTCCCGCCAAATGGGTAAGTCTAGCTTGCGGGTACAAACGATGCAGCGATTGCAGGATGAGGGGATTGCCTGTGCTGTAATTGACCTAACTGCGATCGGCTCTCAGCAGATTACTCCAGATCAGTGGTATGCAGGCATAGTTAACGATATAGCCAGTAGCTTCAAGGTATTAGATCGGTTTGATATCACAACTTGGTGGTGCGCACACAGGTGTCTTGCTCCCGTCCAGCGCTTTTGCGAGTTTCTCCGCAAGGTGTTGCTGAGAGCGGTTACTCAAAATATAGTCATTTTTATCGATGAAATCGATAGTGTTCTGAGCTTAAATTTCCGAGTTGATGAGTTTTTCGCAGCTATCCGAGCGTTCTATAACCATCGTCCTGACATTCCCGATTTCAAGCGCCTCACCTTTACTCTGTTGGGGGTGGCAACACCTTCGGATTTGATTCGAGACGCCAATTGTGCACCGTTCGATATTGGTCATGCGATCGAACTCTGTGGCTTTAAGTTGCACGAAACTACACCTTTACAAAAAGGATTGGAAGAAGCGAAGGTAGACAAACCTCACTCTGTACTCAGGGAAGTGTTGGCTTGGACAGGGGGTCAGCCGTTCCTGACCCAAAAACTATGTAATCTGATCCTCACCTACCGCCATTCGCAATCAAGCTGTTCTTCACCCACTGAATGGGTAGAGAGATTGGTGCGTCTCTACGTTCTGGATAAATGGGAAGCAGCAGATAATCCGGAGCATTTGAGGACAATACGCGATCGCCTCCTCAGGAGTGAGCGCAGCGCTCAGCTTTTGAAGCTCTACCAACAAATTGTACAACCGCAGGACGTTCCAGCCAAAGACACCAAAGAAGAAATTGAATTGCGTCTGTCGGGGTTGGTAGTCAAGCAGGATGGTCGGTTAAAAGTTTATAACCGCATCTACAAGTCTGTGTTTAATGTTGGTTGGGTTGAATATCATTTCCCGCGACCCACGCCAGCACCACGGTCAAAGCTGCCAATTCGAGGTAATAACAATGAAGATAATAGAAGTTTGCAAGAACATCTTCTATACAATCACCTGCTCGACTGCGTACAAAAGGAATCGCCTAAGCAGTTGCTAGAACGCTTTCGCCTACTGTTTATCAACGGTTACGGCTACCCTGAACGGGAGATTGTAGCAGTACTGGACAGTATTACTGCTTCAAATCTAACTGAGCAGGAGTTTATGAATATCCTGAATCGGTGCTGCTACATTCTCATCAACCACTGGCGAATGTACCCAAAACAGCATTCAGCAATCCCTAGGTTGGTGGAGCTATTTAAGACTCTTTCGTCTAGTGTCGTGCAATCTCCCTTGAGTCGGCGCTTGCGGGAGTTGGTGCAACTATTTGTTCAGAGTGACCAGTATCTGGAGCTAGAACACTTAGCTATACTCATAGAGCCACCCCCAGATCTCGATCAGGTCAATGGCTCATTGGCTCAGGTTATTAGTCGGTATCCCTACTTGTACTCCCATTGTCGGTTGAGTCAGAGCAGTTCTGCGGAGCATCAACAAATAATCCGGCAACTTCAAGCACAAAAGCAGCGGCAATTTGAAATCCATCTCTCACACTATGCAACTTACTTGGCGCGGCAAATCCAAATCGAGCGCCAGCCTTGCTTAACTCTAGCTGCTAAGAATATACAGCCTATACCCAATCCCACCCGATTGAGCGATCGCGATTTGTTGGTTGCCCTTAAGCAATTTGTGGGAAAAGTGGACGGCTCGCACACCTACAAAGACTTGGCTCATCTGTTTTTAGCTCACACTTGCCAAGTTTCCTCCTACCGAGACTTTAAAAAAGATTTATACGAGTACGTGATTGCTTCGATTTCTCCAGAATACGGGAAATATCAATATTATCAGCACTTAGCTAAGCATCTGAAAAATACCTTTCCTGATTGCGATTCTCAAAAAGTCAACAATGTTCTGCTAGTACAGACTTGTCGTCAATTATTTAACTTTTTGGTAGCTAGTCCCGAACGACCTGAGCACCTACTTTTTATTGACTTAATTTCTAACAATAGCTCCCTGAATACAGTAGGTCTTTTGCTAAAAATAGCCCTGCTTTCACGCCAAGCCAAACCTCATTTAGAACAACGATTTTCCATGTTGTTTAATCATTATGGATCTCATGCGATCGACAATCAAAAAATTTTCTGGTTGCTCGAATCGTTAGAGAACTTAAATGTGGCTTTAGGAGTGAATTTTGGCGCTGTAGATATCTCCTTCATTACGACACGGCTCTGACCCAATGCTCGTAGACTACATACATTAAACGCCTGCGGATTTCCCACCCCGAAATGCAGAAAAAAGAGCGTTTTTACTGCAAGGCGAATATTCAACAGCTCGTCGCACGTTCGGTAAAGAGCGGTGCGACTGTTATTTTGACAACCATATTCCCGATTGGCCTGGTGCCGCTTCAAGTATGTTGATAGAAGTGCAAATCGCGAGTGCCCCGCAACTGGAAGCTTCCCGCTTCAAACCCATCGGTGAAGGTGATGGTTCGCCTATCTTCCGACAGCTTCCAGCCTGTGCTTTTGTATTCCACAGACCCATGTGTTTGAGGCTTTTTAAAGCGCGGAAAACCCTTTTTTCCGGGCTTGCCCTTCTTGCAGTTGTCGTAAAACCGAGCAATGGAACTCCAAGCTCGTTCGGCAGATGCTTGTCTGGCTTGGGAATTAAGTTTGCCCGCAAATGGGAATTGTTTAACGAGGACGGCGCAATAAGCACTCAGCTCGTACTTACCGATCCCCTTGTTGTCTATCCAGTATCTGATGCAACTGTTGCGAACAAATCGAGCAGTACGAATGGCTTCATCAATCCGCTCGTACTGCTGTTTTGTTCCCTCAAGCTTTGCCTCAAATACCAACATGTTTACGCTGACATCAGTAGCGTAATGCTAGCCTATATCCTGACCGCAATTCATCTCCCACTAAAACTTTGGTGGTACTCGCCTTCGGTTCGATATATCCGCCTTGTCTATAGTGGGAGCCTTCTTGCGGAAGAGAGGTAAGTTTCCTTTAGCCGCAGCCTCTTGAGCTGCTGGTTCGGTATCG
>NZ_DATNPA010000561.1:0-10092 GCF_036703385.1 Allocoleopsis sp.
ATGCAGAAGGAAGTCGTGATGGTGGGTTGAGAGTCATGAGCGATTTGCTCACCTCCTTCCGAAAAATTGATGCCGTTTTTGCCATTAATGACCCTTGTGCTATTGGTGCAGAGTTAGCCGCTAAACAAGCGAAACGGGACGAGTTCTTTATTGTTGGCGTCGATGGTGCACCTGAAGCTTTAGATGCGCTTAAACAGAACAATAGTTTATTTGCTGCTACGGCGGCTCAAGACCCATTTCGCATGGCAGCCAAGGCCGTTGACGTTGGGAACGACATCCTCAAAGGGAATAAGCCTGCCAATCCAAACATCCTAATTCCAGTCACACTCATCACTCGTGAAAACGTTAGTCAGCATAAAGGCTGGACAAGTGAATAAATAGGTTTCTGTTGTTAGTTCCACAAAATTATGCATAGACAATCTGTCTATTTGGGATCGTACTTATACCAATTTCATAAAACAATGCAACACTCAGAATATCCCCCTAAATCCCCCTTAAAAAGGGGGACTTTAAATCCTCCATTTGTCCTTCCCTTAAAAAAGTGGGATTTAAATCCTCTCTTGGTTCCCCCCTTTTTTAGGCGGCGTCGGGGGGAGCTAACCTGTAGCATCATCCCCAAAATTGGTATTACATAAAAAACACAGGTGTTTCTGATGGTAAGTAGCACTCAATCTTCAATAAAAACTAAACCTGTCCTCGAAATGCAAGGGATTACAAAAACCTTTCACGGTTTCACCGCCTTGCATGGCGTAAATTTGACAATTTACCCTGGTGAAGTTCACGCTCTCATGGGTGAAAATGGTGCAGGCAAGAGTACGCTGATGAAAATTCTGGCTGGAGCCTACATAGCTGATGCGGGCGAAATCAGAATTGACGGTCAGACTGTTAAAATGACAGACCCTGGCCAAGCTAGAGATTTGGGCATCGCCATTATTTATCAAGAGCTTAATCTTGCCCCCAATCTCACGGTTGCTGAAAACATTTTTATGGGTAGCGAACTTAGGAAAGGTGGCACCCTGATTGACCAAGACGCCATGCGGCATAAGGCGGCGGAGGTACTGGAAAACCTTGACGCCAGTTTTGACGCAGGAGACTTGGTTTCGACCCTTTCAATTGCAGAGCAGCAGCAAGTTGAAATAGCCAGGGCACTCAAAGATAAGAGCCGTATCCTAGTAATGGATGAGCCGACAGCAGCGCTTTCAGACCGCGAGACAGAGAAGCTTTTCGAGGTTGTTCGCCGCTTACGGAATGAGGGTATTGCCATTATTTACATTAGCCATCGGATGGAAGAGATTTATGCCCTTGCCGATCGGGTTAGTGTGATACGAGATGGTGGGTACATTGGCTCTCTGGAAAAAAGTGAAATTTCTGCCGCACGCCTCGTTGAAATGATGGTAGGTCGTCCTTTACAAGATTTGTACGAACATAAGCGTCAAATAAATCCTGGCCCCGTTGTCCTTGAGGTAAAAAATTTAAGTGATGGGCACAAGGTAAAATCTGCGAGTTTTCAACTTCATGCTGGTGAAATTGTTGGTTTAGCGGGCTTGGTTGGCGCAGGCAGAACGGAAATTGCTCGTCTGATTTTTGGTGCTGACCGAAAGGCTAGCGGTGAAATCAAACTGGAAGGTCGTTCACTCAATATCTCAACTCCCGATGATGCAATTAAGGCGGGAATCGCCTATGTGCCAGAAGATCGGAAGGATTTAGGTCTATTTCTGGAGATAAGTTCCGGTGAAAATATCACCATGAATGTCCTGGGTCGAGAAGCAAAAGCTGGCATTATCAACTCGAAATCTCTGTTTAATATTGTGGCTGAGGCCGTTAACAACTTAGGGATTCGTCTGGCCAGCCCAAGTATCAGAGCAATGGATTTATCTGGGGGAAATCAGCAGAAGTTATTGCTAGCACGTTGGTTAGCGATTAACCCGAAGGTACTGTTGCTAGATGAACCAACGCGAGGGGTAGACATTGGCGCAAAAAGTGAAATTTATCGAATTATTAGCGATTTAGCAGCAAACGGTGTCGCCATTTTAATGATTTCCAGCGAGTTGCCGGAAATTGTGGGAATGAGCGATCGCGTATTAGTCATGCGTGCAGGAAGCCTGGTGGGTGAAGTAGGCGGCTCAACCGGGGAAGCAATTACACAAGAGAACATTATGGCTTATGCCACAGGCGCACGAGAGGTAGCAAAATCATGAGTCAAACAGAAGTAAGAACCACCGGAAATCCAGCAAGCGATCGCCAGAAAGCGAGTAAACGTCAAGCTTGGAGAAATTTCATCCAAATTGCCGGTATCCTACCCATTTTGCTTGTCATCTGTATCGTTTTTTCACTGGTTTCGCCCAGCTTTCTTTCTCCAGGAAATCTGATTAATGTCATTCGGCAAGCCTCCATCAATATTGTGCTGGCTACTGGGATGACATTTGTGATTTTGACGGGAGGAATTGACCTTTCAGTTGGGTCAATTTTAGGGGTGACAGCCGTAGTTGGAGTGCTCGTCTCGTTAATTCCAGGTGCTGGATTGCTCGCCGTCCCGGCTGCCTTAATTGCGGGCTTATGTTTAGGATTGCTTAACGGAGCGCTGATTGCCTATTTGGGTTTACCTCCCTTCATCGTGACACTCGGTTCTTACACGGCTTTACGAGGTGTTGCTTATTTAGTTGCCAATGGCACTACCGTTATTAATCGAAATCTAAATTTTGCTTGGATAGGTAACAATTATCTCGGCCCCATTCCCTGGCTGGTTGTAATTGCTTTGCTTGCCGTTGTAGCGAGTTGGTTTGTCTTAAGACGAACCGTACTGGGGAGGCATATTTACGCGGTGGGCGGTAATATCCGCGCGGCACGACTGACAGGTATTAAAGTGAGCCAGGTGCTGTTATTTGTCTATGGCGTCAGTGGGTTACTTTCCGGTTTAGGCGGCATTATGAGCGCGTCGCGCCTCTACAGTGCGACTGGGATGTTGGGACAAGGTTATGAACTTGATGCGATCGCTGCCGTAATCTTAGGAGGAACAAGCTTCACGGGTGGGATCGGAACGATTTGGGGTACTCTACTCGGTGCCTTAATTATTGCCCTACTCAACAATGGATTAACCCTGATGAACGTGTCATTTTTCTGGCAGTTAGTTGTTAAGGGTCTTGTGATTATTATTGCCGTAACTATTGACAGATTACGCACCCGTTCTAGTGCAGCATGAGGGTAAAAAAAGTAAATGATTGATTAACTGAGCTGGTTGCGAAATCGGTTGATACTGATGGATAAGAGGATGATGGCGAACAAAAAAAGTGCGATCGCATGAGGCCAAAGTACCTCTAAGCCTACGCCTTTGAGTAGTAACCCCCGCACGATCGCGACATAGTGACGTAGCGGATTGAGCAGCGATAAGGATTGCAAAACTACTGGCATGGTTTCAATGGGTGCGATCGCACCTGATAGTTGGATCAGGGGTAGATTAATGAAAAACGACATGAGAAACACTTGCTGCTGACTCTTGGCAAGCGTCGCTAACATGATGCCAAATCCAATGCCAACCAGCACATAGAGACTCGAAAGCGCTAAAAATATCACTAAATTCCCTCGAAACGGAATCCCAAACACGAGGCGACCAAAACTTAGCGCCAACAAAACATCTCCCATCAGCAGCACAAACAGAGGGACAACTTTAGCCAACAAAATTTCCCAAGTCTCAGCGGGTGTCATCAACAACTGTTCCAGCGTCCCTGAATCCTTTTCCCGTACCACCGTCGCCGAGGAAACGAGTGTCCCAATCAGGGTTAAAACAACCCCGATCATCCCAGGTACGAAGAACCAACTACTGATTAAGCCAGGGTTGTAGAGAAAGACAGCTTTGGGTTCAATTAAGCGGGGTGCTCGAGTCGCATCCAATTGGCGATTATACTGATTGACAATTTGACTAATATACCCACCCGCGATCCCCGCTGTATTAGCATCGACTCCATCAATGAGAACTTGAACTTCAGCCGTGCGGTTGTCGGATAAGTCACGATTGAACCTTGGAGGAATGACTAACCCAGCCGTAACCTGCCCTTTCTCAACCTGTTGCCCTAGCTCATTCTCACTCGTACTGTAGTGATTAGCCATGAAAAGGTGATTTTCGGTCAGCGCTGCAACCAGTTCCCGACTAACAGGTGTGTTGGCGTAATCGACAACTCCTAACTGGAGATGCCGCACATCAGGATTGAGTGTGAGTCCATAGAGGAGGAGTTGGATGGTAGGTGGGAAAAGCAGCAAAAAAAGTAGTTGTTTGTTTCTCAGGATTTGGCTAATCTCTTTAACGACCAAAGCCCAAAAGCGGCTTCCCAGGAGGCGATCGATCAGTTTGGTGGACATCGCGAGACTTAAACAAAAGTCAAAAGATAATTACGAATGCTAGTCTTGAACAGCAATGTTTCATCGTTTTAACATTGATTGCACAAAGAAGACTGATTTATGGTGTATAGCCAGAAATTGATAGTAGCCTTGCTTTCCGGCTTGATGACATCTACAACCGTTGTTGCACTTACGGGTAATAGTACTACTCCTGTAGTAGCTCAAACTGCTTCTACTGGATTCGTCACTCCCAGTGGTAATATCTCTTGCCTTAGATATGAAAAGACACTGCGTTGTGAAATTAAAAGTGGCTTAAATCCCAAACCGCCCCAGCCTTATTCAGGCTACTGTGAATTTGATTGGGGTCTAGGTTTCTCGCTCAATAGCGACGGCAAGCCTAAGATTCTCTGTATCAGTGATACGATCGCTGGTGGTAATTATCCTACACTATCCTACGGTAGTACTTGGAAGAATGCAGGTTTCAAGTGCGTGTCACAAAAAGCTGGGCTAACATGTACTAACGCTAGCGGTCAAGGTTTCTTTCTCAGCCGTGAAAGATGGAAAATATTGAAAAATTGATGAGGAGAGAAGCTGAATCACGCATTGAATAAAAGGTCGAGTAAAAAATTCATTGTAGGCATTTAAGGGAACTGCTAAATATAAAACCCGCTCCGGCTCGGAATCTGCCAACCTATAGCAACTAATCCGGTAATTGCATACGGCCTAACCCCCGACGTGCTGTATTAAACAGCAACAAACTCAACAGTGCTAATGCCAGGGGAGCATACCAAACTCCTGCCCAGCCCGTTCCTCTGACGAAGGCATCCCGGGTGAGGTCGATGTAGTAGCGGGGTGGAACAAAATAGGAGAGCAGCGATAGGGGAAAGGGAATATTGTTCAAAGGATAGATGAATCCAGATAGCAATAGAGCTGGCAAAAAACCAAATGCGGCCCCCTGAATAGCCGAACTTTGGTTACTCGCTCGTACACCAATCAATAGACCAAAAAGAACACTGCTCATTAAAAAAAGTGGAGTCCCAATCAATAAAGGTGTGGGATCGCCGACAAACCCTAATCCCCAAATTAAGGAACCGATGAACATGAGTATGATGGTTACTCCTAAGAAAATTAAGACGTAAGCTAAAGCTTTACCGAGTAGGAGTTCTGTTGCACTTAAGGTAGAGGTATAAACTAGTAAAATTGTACCCTGCTCTTTCTCACGAACCATTGCGATCGATGCCAGAATCGCCGGAAAGATAGCTAGAGCAATAGCAAAAACACCAGGCACAATAAAGAGTGATTCTTTTCGGCCTGGATTGAACCAAAAACGGATATGAGCCACCACTTTATCGGTTCCGGAATGCAATCCAGAATTACGTACAAAAAAGTTGGTTGTTGCTTTGATGCTGTTTTGAATCACACGAGCATTATTTCCATCACTGCCATCAATAAGTACTTGAACTTCACTGGGTTTACCCGCTTTGATGCGACGAGTTAACTCTGGCGGAATAATGACAGCGGCTTTTGCTATACCGTGATCGAGGGCAATCACAGGAGACTGGCCTTGCCAGGGAACAGGATTAAACTGATTGGTCGTAAATAAACGTTCGGTGTAGGCGCGGCTGAGGGGAGTATTATCAAAATCTTGAACGACGAGGGGAATATTTTTGGCTTCTAGACGGATTGCAAAACCAAAGATAATTAACGTCATCAATGGCAATAAGAATGCCAAGGATAAGGTGAGGCGATCGCGCCGAAATTGCGCCAACTCTTTAACGACTTGTGTCCAAATTTTTTTCATACCCTAATTGGTAATTCGTAATTTGCAGTACCCAATCAGCCTTTTATAAACCATTACCCACTACCTATTACCTGTTAGCACTTAATTGTTTTGTTCTGCACGTTGGACAATACCAATAAAAGCATCTTCTAGGGAAAAAGGGATAGAACGTAGAGAACGAAGCTCAATTTGAGCCTCTTGGAGGAGCGATCGCATCTGAGGGATTTCTTGATGAGGCTGATCGAGAACAACATGCAGTCTGTCTCCAAAAATCGAAACTCGCCAAGGTTCAAACTGAGTTTTCAACAAATCTGATGCATTTTGATGTTGATTTGTCAATATTTCCAACAACTGACCCGGTTGCTCCCCTTTAATCTGCGTGGGCGAACCTTGAGCCACGATCTCACCTGCCACCATAAAACCCATACGATGGCAGTGTTCCGCTTCTTCTAAGTAGTGAGTTGTCACCAGTACGGCGGTACCCTGACGGGCAAAATCTTCAATTAACCGCCAGAATTGACGACGTGCGAGGGGGTCAACACCTGAAGTCGGTTCATCTAAAAACAAAATTTCGGGTTCGTGCATTACCGAAGCACCAAAGGCAACGCGCTGCTTCCAGCCTCCCGGCAACCGTCCTGTCAGCATATTCTCCTGACCCTCAAGACCACAAGTTGCCAGCACCCAGTCAATTTTGGGACGACGCAACCGCCGAGGCACTTGATAAACTCCGCCGTAGAATTCTAAATTTTGCAGAATGCTTAAATCATCGTAGAGCGTAAACTTCTGGCTCATATAGCCGATGCGCTGTCGCACGCGAGGGCTACGCAAACGACCCCGTTCTCCGGCTAGCGAAACGTCTCCAGCACTGGGTGGTAGTAATCCGCACAACATTTTAATCGTGGTGGTTTTACCTGCCCCATTTGCGCCTAATAATCCGTAGATTTCCCCATACCGGACTTCTAAATTCACGCCTTGAACTGCCTGAAATTTGCCAAAGTGTTTTTGTAAATCGTAAGCACCAATTGCAATTTCTGAGTCTGTAGATTGGCTGTAGATGATTGGCTCTAACTCTCCCACTCTCCGAGAAGCACGGGAACGAGGATAAGGAATAAATGGAGGGTCAGCACCTTGTTGACGCAAGCGCCTAACAAAAACATTTTCCAGTGTTGGCTCCACAATTTGGATGCTGTGGAGTTCGAGTTGATGTTGTTCCAGACTTCGCCTGACTTGCGCTTCACCCAACTCGGCATCTTTAACTAGCACATCCAAGCGATCGCCAAAGGTTTGGACATCCACAATTTGGGTGGCGTTGGAGCCAATCGCCTCCTGTACGGTTCGTTCTGAGGCTTCAATATTATTTGTCCGAACTTCGAGGCGCTGTAACTCCAAACTTGCTCGTAATTGGGCGATCGTCCCAATCTGCTGGATTTGTCCCTCATACATCAGCGCTACTCGATGGCAGCGTTCGGCTTCATCTAGGTAGGGAGTGGCTACAACAATCGTGACTCCCTCTGTGGAAAGTGCCGCTAAAATATCCCAGAACTCCCGACGCGATACTGGATCAACCCCCGTTGTTGGCTCATCCAAAAGCAAAATTTCGGGTTGAGCAATCAGGGCACAGCACAGGGCGAGTTTTTGCTTCATACCCCCAGACAGTTGCCCTGCTAAACGGTTGGAGAACTTCTCTAAATCCATCAACCGCAGGTACTTCGCTCGGCGATCGGCAAAGTGATCGGGGGAAACTTGGCGGACACCCGCGCTGTAGCGGAGATTTTCGTCAATACTGAGGTCGAGGTAGAGGGAAAATTGCTGGGTGAGGTAGCCTGTTTTGGAACGAGCCTCGTGAGGAGAACGCCCAAGGATTGAGATTTGCCCCCCTGTCGCTTCCATGATTCCAGCCAGAATGTGGAAAGTACTCGTTTTCCCAGCTCCATCTGGCCCAATTAGCCCAAAAATCTCACCCGCACGGACTTCAAAATTAATCCCTTGAACCGCCTCAAAGTTGCCGTAGCGCTTGACTAAATTCTGCACCCAGATGACTGAAGAGGAGGAGGGGTTTTTAACCTCAGCGATCGGTTCTTCCCTATCCCCAATTGGATGAATCATCACCGCTTCTGCTGGCTAGTGATAATTTCGCCATCAGCCGGCATTCCAGGCTTAGCAAAACCAGCCGGGTTATCAATGCTCAGCTTGACACCAAACACTTGCTTCACTCGGTCTTTTTTAAAATACGTATTTTCTGGCGTAAAAGAGGCTTGAGTATCGATCGCAGAAACATGAGCACTCAAGGGTTGATTGGGGAAAGAATCGAGATAAACTTTCGCCAGTTGACCCACGCGGACTTTACCAATATCCCCTTCTGGAATATAGCCCCGTAAGTAGACGGTGTTGGGGTTAATCACCGAGAGCAAGGATTTACCCGCCGCCACGACTTCTCCAGGCTCCACGGTACGAGCCGTTACCGTGCCATCAATGGGACTAACGACGTTAAGGTCTTTAATTTTGGCAGCAATTTGTTGTTGTGCTGCGGTGGCTCTGGCGATTTCAGACTCAGCGGCTTTTTGTTGAAAGCGGGCTTGAGCGAGTTGTTTTTGCAGGGCATCAATTTGCGCCTGCCGCATGTCCGGGTTGAGGCTCGTTGTCTGTGCCTGTACCAGTTGACCTTGGTTTGCGCTGACTTGCCTTTGGGCGGCTTCCACCATCGAGCGACGAGCTAGAACGGCAGCAGTGAGGCTTTCCACTTGGGTTTGTGCTTGATCAAATCGCTGTTTAGCGATCGCACCCCCCTGTACTAATTCGGCAAAGCGATCGCGGTCTGTTTTCGCTAATTTCAACTCGGCTTCGGTTTGAATCAATTGTGCCTGAGCTTGATTTAGTTGAGCTTCTGCTGCCGCGACGTTGGATTGAGCTTGGGAGATGCGCCCTTGGGCATCGCCTTGAGATTGCTGCCAACTCAAGCCGGCTTCTTGAATACGGCTGGTGAGTACATCCATCTGAAGACGAGCCTGCTGTTCTTGTTGTTTAGCGGCGTCAACGCGAGCTTGTGCTTCTTTGAGCTGAGCCTGAATTTCTTCATCATCAAGTCGGACAATGACTTGCCCCTTACGGACAGTATCTCCCTCCCGAACGGCGATAAATCCAATTCGACCAGGGACTTTCACACCAATATTGGTCTCGTAGCCTTCCACTCGACCGCTCACTTCCAGGGGCGCTGCTGTTTTGGGAAGTAATAAAAAATACCCTAGCCCTGCTAAACCAGCACCTGCTGCCAACAACCCGATGAGGAGCAAGAGTCTAGGTTTCGGTTTCCTCTCAGGTTGCGGAAGTTTCTTCTGAGATTCTTGGCTATCTTGAGGTTGGGAGATTAACTGGGTCATAATAGGCTCTCCCTTCATGAAGGCTACCTGTAATATGAGACGCAATTATATAAGAAGGCTTGCATATCCAAGCCGTTCATTTAGCAGCATAAGGCACTCTTTCTCGACAGCGTAAGGATGTTGATGAAGCTTTACACACTCAGGATAACAACTTGGAATCTTATAGAGATAGGACTGCCATAGCAGCATTGGTAAGATGACTACATCTCTGTAGTACTTATCACCTTTTTTAGACCATTTATTTAAGTTATTCCACTTTAACAGGCATGTTTTTGTGAAAGTCTCTAACTTGGAGGGGAACCAATACTACTCATACCAATTTCATAAAATAGTGCAACGCTTAGAAGATCCCCCTCGTATCCCCCTTAACAAGGGGGACTTTAAATCCTTCATTTGTTCCCCCCTTTTTAAGGGGGGCTAGGGGGGATCTCGCTTTGTAGCAGCATTAAATGAAACTGGTATCAGATCAGACTGATCCCCTAGTTCATCACGCTCAAATAGAAGAGGTCTTTTCTCACAAAAAGAAAACCCAGCTGGTCAATAGCTGGGCTGTATTCTGTACTTTTGTGGCTGATACGAAAATGTTCGCTCCTCACCCTCTTC
>NZ_DATNPA010000562.1:0-4191 GCF_036703385.1 Allocoleopsis sp.
TCATCCTTGTGGGCACTGGCTTTGTATTTGAGCTGCTCATCCTTAAGTCAATGGTTAATGGAGCAACTCAATCGCTGGTTCAATTTTGCTCAAGCGTCGCTCTACGCTTCAGCGAAGGAAGTTGAGAGCGATCGCAAGGGGAAAGAAGCTCAAAACACCTTGTATGCCTCAATTTTCAGTATCGTACCCTTCTTAATGGCGGGAGGTTTGTGCAACTGGGGCGTGGAACTCAGTCTCGGTCGCAGTTGGGCGATTAGTATGGGTATTCTTGCCTGTATTGGTTGTGGGGTTTATGAATTAGGGCGTCGGGATGGACAGTCGAATTAGGGGTTAGCCCAAAGATGGGCTGAAAGTGGACAAGTTGAAGGTTGAAAGTTAAAAGTTGATCAGTTGGAAGTTAGAACGACAAGCTTAAAATTAAGTCTACTGACTTATAACCCTCAACCTTCAATCTTCAACCCTTTAACCAATGGAGTTCCCTGTTTATTTGCCGATTGGCTCTTGGCAGATTCATCCTCATTTTCTTTTTGAGTCTTTAGCGTATTTGATCGCCTTTCGCCTAGTCCTACTCAATTGTCGAAAGGATACCATCGCTCCTACTCAGCGCAGTTCGGTAGTGGTTGGGGGATTAGTTGGTGCACTAGTCGGAGCCAAACTGCTGGTTTTACTACAGCATATCGATTTGTTGTGGCAAAATTGGCAACAATTCTTATTGCTATTTCTTCAAGGAAAAACGGTTGTAGGTGCGCTGTTAGGGGGCCTCATTGGCGTCGAACTCACTAAAAAAATGATTGGCGTCACGCGCTCAACGGGCGATGTCTTTGTCTATCCGCTGATTGTAGGGACAGCGATCGGACGGGTTGGGTGTTTTTTGACGGGATTGAGCGATCGCACCTATGGGGTTGCCACTACATTACCCTGGGGGGTAGATTTTGGAGACGGCATTTACCGACATCCTACTCAGTTGTATGAAATTATCTTCTTGCTGAGTTTGATGGTATTTCTCAAAATTCGTAGCCGCTACCAATGGAAAGAAGGTAATTTATTTAAGTTTTACATGATTGCTTATTTAAGCTTTCGCCTAATGATTGATTTTATCAAGCCAGATTTTCATCCGATACTAGGCGTCAGTGCAATTCAGATTGCTTGTATTTTAGGGATTATTTACTATCATCGACGTATTCCCCAGATGTTTACTTTTGTAGCTGAGTGACTTTACCAAAGAATTATTTTGAAGAGGCTTACCATGAGAGAGTCTACAGCGGAATATAGTACCAGACTTGATGAAATAATTCAGATAGGGAAGTTAAAAGCGGAATACAAAAACCTTCTTCTGGAAATTGCTGATTTAGGAGAGAAAGCTTGCAGGTCAAGACTTATTGTGGGTTTGGGATGGGGGGAAGATGCCAATGGAATTATTCTTGATGAATACGAAATCCTGGATACTCAGGGCGAGTTATTGTATCTAACAATGGAAGAGACTCGTTCCTACCTGTATAACTTAATCGAACAAAATGATTCCAACAAAGGACTTAACGATATCATGCCGAACAATTTATCTTCATAGCTATGCCTACTAGACCCTACCTATTTTATGCTTTGACCAACAGTGTTTGCTGTAAGTGTTTGGTGAAAGTAGAAGCAAAAATTATTTTTCGGGATGAGTGCGTTTATTTGGTTAAACATTGTCCCACACACGGGCATCAGGAAGTCCTGATTGCTGATGACATTGAGTATTACAAGCAATCCCTGGAATTTATCAAACCAGGGGACATGCCACTAAAATTTAACACCCCTATTAAATATGGTTGTCCCTACGATTGTGGACTTTGCCCCGATCATGAACAGCATAGCTGTCTGACTCTGGTAGAAGTGAGCGATCGCTGCAATCTTTCCTGTCCGATTTGCTACGCAGATTCCGGTGTTGAAGACATTTCTCCAAATGGGAATCAACCCCGACGCCACCGCAGTTTAGAGCAAATTGAGAGGATGTTAGATGCGGTGGTGGCGAATGAAGGGGAACCTCAAATTGTGCAGTTGAGTGGTGGCGAACCCACTATTCATCCAGAGTTCTTTCAAATCTTAGATATTGCTAAAAGTAAGCCGATTCGGCATTTGATGATTAATACCAATGGGGTGAGGATTGCCAAAGATAGAGCTTTTTGCGATCGCCTCAGCCAATACATGCCGGGAATTGAGGTTTATCTGCAATTTGATAGCTTCGAGGCGGCAGCGTTGCAGGCGTTGCGGGGGACAGATTTGCGAGACGTTCGAGAAAAGGCGATCGCACATCTCAACGAGTTCAAAATCTCCACTACCCTAGTTGTCACCCTTAAAAAAGGGCTGAATGACCACGAAATTGGCAGAATCATCGAGTATGCCTTGCAGCAGCGATGCGTAAGAGGTGTAACTTTTCAACCGATTCAAGCGGCGGGACGCTTAGAGGGATTTGAAGCAAAACGCGATCGCTATACTCTCACCGAAGTTCGTCGCTCCATCTTACAGCAAAGTCCCTATTTCAAACCCGAAGATATTCTCCCAGTTCCCTGCCATCCCGATTCTTTAGCTATGGCGTATGCACTGAAACTGAATAATCAAGTTATTCCTTTAACGGGTTTAATCCATCCAACTGACTTTGTGCAATGGATGCCGAATAGCGTTCTCTACGAACAAAATGAAGAACTCAAACGTAAGATTTTCAACTTATTTTCAACAAGTCATTCTCCTCAGTCTTCAGTAACCTCATTAAAACAGTTACTTTGTTGCTTGCCAATGCTACCTGTCCCCGAAGGAATTACTTATGAAAATATATTCCGGGTGATGATTGTGCAGTTCCTCGATCCTTATAATTTCGATGTGCGATCGGTGAAGCGTTCTTGCATTCACATTGTTCACCCAGATGGACGGATTATTCCCTTTGATACCTTTAATATGTTTTATCGAGAAGGTAGCGCTGGTCATCTTCTCGTTACTAACCGTTCTTTCTAATTTAGGTTATTTTTTAATTTATTAGAAAATTATAAAATTAATGTCACCCCAGAATGAATTAAGAGGCATATTTTTAGGCATTTCACTGCTTCTAGGAATGCACTTTGCTGCTTTGTTCTGTATTCTTGCTATTTCACTGATTATTAGTATTATAACCACACCAATTATCAATAACTATCAATGGGAACTGTTACTAATTTTTCCATTTATAGGAATTGGTATATTTCAGTTTATATACGTCATTCCAGTGAGTATGTGGTTGAAACAGCGTGAAGAATATGCCTTGATGAAAGGAGTGATTATTGGAGCTGTGATTACAGCGTTACTGAATGGAGGTTGCTGGTTATTAGTATCTTCAGGGTCTTGGTTGCGCTAATTTTATTTTTTGTTGAATGAGCCTGAATGATGTAAATACGGAAAACAATCGTTACAGGTAAAGTTCCTGCTGCACCAGTTGAGCAAGTTTTTTCGCAGCTCCAGATTGACCCCGAACGCTACGAAGGCGTGATCGCATCTCTTCTAACTTTTCCGGATGCTCTAAATAATCAACAACTCTTTGTGCGACTTCAGAAGGCTGAAGTTTACCAAACAATTCCGGTACTATCTCGCCCTTTGCCCAAATATTAGGCCATGCAAATAAACGGTTCTGCCGCAAAATTAGCTGGATCATAATCAAATTAATAATCCTAACCAAACTAGACCCAATTCCAGGCAAGCGAGCTAAAATTCCAGGCAACCCATCCCAAGCACGCATGGCATCGAGCTGTTGTGTGGGAAGCAACACAATCATTGGCACAGCTAGAGAACCTAACTCTGCCGTATTCGCTCCCACAGTGGTCAGGCAGAGGTGACATTGAGCCAATAAATCATAAGCGGGAAACTTTCGCCAAAGTTCTATACACAAACCACTGGGTGTTTTAAGCAAGGCTTTGTCCTGGGAATCAGATGTTGGGACAATCAGTTCAGCTTCACCCCATCCCAACTGCTGAATCAGGGGATTTTGTTGAGGATTGGCAAAACGAGCCAGCGTTAAAAAATCCAATGTTGGAGCAACAGGAATCACAAAGCGAGTTTGAGGTCTCCTTTCGTGGATGTGTTGCGCGATCGCTAAACTCAAGGGTACACCCTGCATGAGTTTGGCTGGTTTTGACCCAGGTAGCAATCCGATGAGTTCAGTTGGGGGTTGAAGGTTTGAAGGTTGAA
>NZ_DATNPA010000563.1:0-3867 GCF_036703385.1 Allocoleopsis sp.
AGAGACTCTCAGCTCATAAAACATCAAGGTCTAATATGATGTTGGCTGATATGGTCAGTGTCGTGAACTCAGAGGTGGACAAAATTAGTCGTAAAAACTGTATCAGAGGTTTGGGCGTTTGGAACAGGCGCTACTTACTGCGCTAGTTCTCCTCCGCAACTGCAAGATCTAGCGCAAGGTTGTAGACAGGTAGCTGTTCCGTCTCTATCCCGAATTCATTTTCGATCATGATATCTACAATCGTTAATCCATTAATTAGAACCACAGGTACAGCACCAGACTTAAGCGAGTTTTTTTCGGCTTCAGGACTAAAGTTTGCCGTAGTAAAAAAGATGCCCATCTCATATTGTCCTTGAATATCACCACGAAATTGATTAATCTCTGGTCTTCCTATTGCTCTCCTCGTCCATCGTTTACACTGGAACGCTACATTGAAATATGTGAACCCAACTTTAAGGCGACCATAACCATCAATACCACCGTCTTTTGAAATACCAGTGACAACTACATCTTGAAAACCGTAGGCCTTGAGTAAATTTCTACAAAATCGTTCAAATATGATTGGATCTAGTTTCTTGATTTCCTCCAGAACTCTGTCCCGAAATTCATCTACATACTTTTGATGTAGGTGCTTTAGGGAAATAAGATCGGTTTTCTTATCAGGTGAAGGTTGAACTGGGATTGAAAGAGACGTTTCTATAAGTGGCTTCTGTAAAACGTAATACTTGCCATCAGGAAGCAACTCAAAGTACTTTTTATCAGATGCGGATTGAAAATCTAAGTCTTTACAATGTCGGCGTATCTGACTTCTAACAATCTGAATGGGTTGATCGGCTTTAAAGGTGTAGAGGTTCTTGCTTATAATCGCCTCATACACTTCAGTGACAGTCATAGGCTTACCTGCTGCTAGCATCACTTCTTCGATAGCTTCAACGATAGTTATCTTTGCTTTCATGCCCCTTACTCATGAAGTATTACCATGTGAGTCGCCAGCGTTTCCAGAGTTAAAATTGACAGCTAAACAGGTTTTTCAGGTTGGGACGCTTCCCGAACAGCAAGAGCAACAACCTGAAAGCTGAAGAAACAGAAGTCTAGTATTATATTTAGTCTCTATTCCAGTTGGGGTCTGACTCCAGTTGCTCACCTGGGAAAAACGAGAAGTCTAATACCTGCTCTAAGCTATAAAGACACTCTTGGGGAAAATCTCTGTAATTTAAAGAAGTTTCGCGAACAGCTAAGTCTACTCCATCCTGATAGGCTTTCTCCAACACTTCAGGTAAGTAAGGTTTCAAGCTGGGGCTTTCTTCAAGCAAATCCCTCATTCTACGACGCTGTTCCCGAATTGTCGCCAACCAGCTTTTAGAACGATGACTAGACTGAAACTCCCACTTGAGTAGATGTCCTAATAAAATCCCCAAACGGTTCCTCAACTCCTGACGTTGTTGTTTACCCAACGATTCAATCTCCTCAACCAAGTTTGAGATATCTAATCCGTCCCAGACACCTTCTTTGAGAAATTTAGCTTGTTCGATCGTCCAGGCATAAAAGTCTGTCTCGTATAGTCCAGAGGTTTTAGAGACTTCCGTTGGTGTTTTGGTCATAGCGATCGCAATTTACTCCAAACCCAATTCTTGAGAATATGCGGTAATCCAAGCAGCTGTAGTTATTACAAGTGTAATAACGAAGGAGCAGTACAATGGCAACACGCATAGACGACCAGTTCAGAAGCTTATGAGCCAGCATCTTGCTGACAACTCCCGCACAACGGCTGAGGAAAAACTCAATACCCCAGAAGAAGCAGAAGTCTTTGTTTTTCCTGCATCGTTTGCCCAGCAGCGGCTGTGGTTTCTCGACCAGTTATTCCCAGACAATCCCTTCTATAATGTGTCCGCAGCACTTCGCCTGACGGGTTCCCTCAACCTAGCTGCACTAGAGCAGACATTCAATGAAATCGTGCGTCGCCATGAAGTTTTGCGTACCACTTTTAGGATGCTGGAGGGGCAACTCGTCCAGGTAATCGCTCCCACCTTAACCATACCCCTGCATGTGGTAGATTTGCGCTCTCTACCCACAGCAGAACAGGAAGCTGAAAGCCGACGAATAGCTACCGAAGAGCGATCGCATCCTTTCGATTTATCCTCCGAACCGTTACTGCGAGTCATGCTGCTACAGCTAGACTCATCAGCACACATACTCCTGCTGAACCTACACCACATTATCTGCGATGGCTGGTCGATTGGCGTGCTACTTCGAGAACTAGGCGCACTTTACACCGCCTTTGCCAATAACCAGCCCTCACCGTTGCCCGAACTGCCTATTCAATATGCAGACTTTGCCCACTGGCAGCGCGAATGGTTACAAGAGGTAGGGGCGACTCATGAGTCGCCCCTACACATGCAACTTGCTTACTGGAAGCAGCAGCTAGACAATCTCCCTGTACTCAACCTGTCTACCGCTCACCCCCGCCCTGCAACTCCAACCTACCAAGGGGCAACGCAATTTTTAGAGTTACCGAAGAAGCTGAGTGAGGAACTAGAAGCACTCTCGCAGCGCCAAGGGGTGACTCTGTTCATGACACTCTTAGCGGCATTCCAAACCTTACTCTACCGCTACACGCAACAAGAAGATATTGTCGTTGGTTCTGCGATCGCCAATCGCAACCGCAGTGAAATAGAACGGTTAATTGGCTTTTTTGTCAATAGTCTGGTGCTGCGTACCAACTTATCAGGCAACCCAACATTTCTGGAACTAATAGGCAGAGTCCGGAAAGTAGCGCTAGAAGCTTATGCCCATCAGGATTTACCCTTTGAGAAGCTAGTCGAGGAACTGCATCCAGAGCGCGATTTGAGCCATCATCCCTTGTTTCAGGTTGCGTTCAGCTTACAGAACACACCCATTAAGGCGCTAGAGTTGCCTGAGCTAACCCTCTCGAAGCTGGACTTTGATAGCCCAAGCGCTAAATTCGATCTAGAGCTTCATCTGTGGGAATCTCCAGATGGATTTAGAGGACAGGTAATTTACAGCACTGATTTATTCGATGACACCACGATTACCCAGATGCTAGGGCATTTCCAAATTCTGCTAGAGGGCATTGTCGCCAACCCCCAGCAGCGGCTTTGTGACTTGCCGCTTTTAACAGAATGCGATCGGCATCAGCTACTGATGGAGTGGAATAACATCGGGAGAGGGAGCAAACTTGTAGGGGCGGGTTTAGCCGAGCAATTGGGAGGCAAACAGATCATCTCTCAACAAAACCCGCCCTTTTCAGAACAGGGGAACAGGAGAGAGTGCTTCCATCAGTTATTTGAAAAACAGGTAGAGCAGACACCTGATGCAATAGCCGTAGTCTTTGAAGACGAACAATTAACCTACCGAGAACTGAACAACCGCAGCAACCAACTCGCACATTACTTGCAAAAACTAGGAGTAAGTTCAGAAGTTCTCGTCGGCATCTGCCTAGAGCGCTCTGTGGAAATGATAGTTGGACTGTTGGGCATCCTCAAGGCAGGTGGAGCATACGTACCTTTAGATCCCACCTATCCTCAAGAGCGCCTTAACTTTATGCTGGAAGACGCTCAGCTATCAATCTTACTAACCCACTCAGTTTTAGCCCCCCTTTTTAAGGGGGGTTGGGGGGATCGAACCCAGTGCAGCGATCGCCAGCACCAGTTGTCTGTTATTTGCCTAGACAAAGACGCGGATTCAATTACCCAACAAAGCCAAGACAACCCAATCAGCCACGTAACACCTGAAAATCTGGCTTATGTCATCTACACCTCTGGTTCTACAGGAAAGCCCAAAGGTGTTCTAATTGAGCATCGGGGCTTAAGCAACTTATCTCAAGCTCAGATTCAAACTTTCAACTTA
>NZ_DATNPA010000564.1:0-17692 GCF_036703385.1 Allocoleopsis sp.
AAGCATTCCCCAATGTTTGGGCAAGAGGCTTCCTCACAAACCGTATTCAGTGTTAAATCCCGTAAAATTTCTTTGACATTACCGACCCGCTCCCATTGAGGCGCTTTGACACGCAACCATTCTGGCTTAACTACCACTCCCACCAAACGCTCCTACTGAAGTTACTCCGTGTCAATCCTAGCAAGCAGGAGGCTGATTGCCGATACAACGTGATACCATAAATCTGTTACGCTTATAACTTATCGGGATGTAGCGCAGCTTGGTAGCGCACTTCGTTCGGGACGAAGGGGTCGCAGGTTCAAATCCTGTCATCCCGATGCTCAATGTAAATTCATAAAGGACTTCTAGCATTCGGTTGCTGCTAAGTCTTTTTTTATTATCTATGTGTTTGGGCAAATACAGTAATACTTGGAATATCTGCGAGCTATCTTAAGTGTGTAGAAACTTCTTTATATAGTATCTTTAGGCTTAATAAATCTCAGTTTAATCCAATGACTGAAACCGTTGCCAAACCTCAAAGTGATTTGATCAAGTGTCAGCAGCCTGGTGTAACAGTATGGTTTACTGGCTTAAGTGGTGCAGGCAAAACAACAATTAGCTGTGCTGTGGAACATCGACTAAAGTCTTATGGGCAAAAAATTGAAATATTAGATGGCGATATTGTGCGTCTGAACTTATGCAAGGGATTAGGCTTTAGTAAAGAAGACCGAGACGAAAACATTCGCCGTGTTGGTTTTGTAGCAAATCTATTGACTCGTAACCAAGTTACAGTCTTGGTTTCAGCAATATCTCCCTACCGGGACGTGCGGCAAGAAGTGCGCGACCGAATTGTCAACTTTGTTGAAGTATACGTTAATGCGCCCCTTGAGGTCTGCGAACAACGGGATGTGAAAGGATTATATAAGAAGGCTCGCGCAGGGGTAATTAAAAACTTTACTGGAATTGATGACCCTTATGAGCCTCCACTTAATCCAGAAGTAGAATGTAGAACTGATTTGGAAACTCTAGAAGAGAGTGTGTCCAAGGTCTTAGCAAAGCTACGAGAATTAGGTTATTTGGGCTTAACCCTAGGAGAGTAAACCGCTCCTTCCAGTTGCAGTTGTATAGAACCGCTCAGAAGTCTGTCGGTGCGGGGATTGACGATACAGCTTTTACTCAGAGGATCATTGCCAATCAATAGACTTCTGCAAGAAGCCTGGCAACTAGGAATGGGTAATGGTTAATGAAAGCAATATTACCCAAAATTCACCCACAAATTCCCAATTGCCAATTGCCTTTAAACTGATAACTGTTCAGCCATCTCATCATCTTTAGCTTGAGAGGCTGCCAGCAGCTTTTCTTTATCTCGCTTGCGTTTTTTAGCGTAGAGCTGAATCGACGCTACCATTGCAATAACCATGCCAAAGATTGCCCAGGCGGTGATATCTGTCGGTAGATTATTCTTGAACACCGCTAGCAAGACAATCACTACCAACAAGATGGTCGGCGCTTCATTCAGCGCTCGAAATTGCTGTCCACTCCACTGACATTCTCCGGCTGCCAGTTTCTTCATAATTCGACCGCAGTAATGATGATAAGCCAGCAAAACCGCAACGAACGCTAGCTTGATATGTAACCAACCATCTTTAAGAACGTCCGGCTCAGTCGTCAGTAGACCAATTGCCATAGCGACTGTCACCAACATTCCTGGTGTTGTAATGATGCGATAGAGACGCTTCTCCATAATTTCATACTGCTTTTTGAGAATCGTCTGAGCAGGTTCCGGCTCCTGGGAAGCCTCTGCGTGATAAACGAAAAGACGTACCAGGTAGAATAACCCAGCGAACCAAACGACAACGCCAATCAGGTGAAATGCTTTAAACCAGTAATATGCCATAAATGATTTCCTCTAATGTTGAGGCGCTTGAGTAGGGTAAGTATTGTCGATCCTACTTGCTTTGGGGTAGCTCCTCTCAAGGGTGCCCCTTGATTAGGTTAATATGCTTACCAGGACTTGTGTTAATGATGCCATTGAGAAGCCATGCGCGAGAGCGCATCAAGAAGCGATGAAAATCCCTCTTTGCCTCTGGCTGTCTCTCTTCTTGATCCTTGTTTCGCTAAGTTAACAAGTTGTTGAGAAGATCACACAATTACGTCCTTGGGCTTTTGATTGATAGAGGGCGAGATCGGCAGCCGCAATCAGTGTTTCAGGGCTAGACCCAGATCTGGGAAAAAGGCTAGCAATTCCGATACTCACGGTTACATATTCACTCACGCGAGAATTGGCATGAGGAATTTTCAAAGCCTTAACCTTGGACTGAATCTTTTGAGCGACATGAGCGGCACCTATCGCTTCTGTGTTCGGCAGAATCACGGCAAATTCTTCTCCACCGTAACGAGCAACTAAATCAGCCGGACGCTTTACCGATTCGGAGATAGCACGCGCCACAGCTTTTAAACAGGTGTCTCCGCAAGGATGACCATAGATATCGTTATAAGCTTTGAAAAAGTCAACATCACACAAAATTAGTGAAACAGGGGAGAACTCTCGCGCCATTCGCTGCCACTCCCGACTGAAGTACTCATCAAAAGAGCGACGATTAGACACCTGGGTGAGACTATCCACGGTCGCTAAATGTAGCAACTTTTGATTCGCTTGTTCTAGCTCTCGATAAAGTCGAGACTTTTCGATCAGGATTCGCACGCGCTGACGCAGCACAGCTAGATTGATTGGCTTTGTTATGTAATCGCTAGCACCAACCTCAAAAGCGCGATCAACTGAGGCTTGATCTTCTAGTGCTGTAATCATTAAAACTGGGATGTGTTCGCTGCCGGGAAAAGATTGCAAGGTTGTACAACACTCAAAACCATCCATAACTGGCATCATGGCGTCTAGGAGAATCAGACTGGGCTGGGTGTGTTTATACACTTCTAAGCACTCATCTCCTTGAGAGGCTTCTACAACCGAATAGCCTTCTTTTTCTAAGACTTTGTGTAACATCAATCGCGTCAATCTGTCGTCGTCTGCCACCAGAATTAGATGCGAGGCCTGTTGAATAGGGGTACACCGATCTGCTGATATTTCACTAACCATTGGTTTTTAAATACTACTCTTGGTACGACAAGAGGTCGTTGATGATAGGTCATGCGCTACACGGTAACCTTTGAAGAGCTTTAATGTGAATAAGAAAGGTAAATAAAACACATCTTCCTTACGAAAGATTTAAGATTATGAAAAGAATTTCCAGTTACTCACTTCAGTCACACCCAACTGGCACACATCGCGTCCGCGATCTGAAGAACAGCAGTGATCGGCATCAACAGTGATCTAAGGTGAATGGCACTGACTTAAGAACTTTCCTACCTCACCAATGAACCTTTGTGCAGAGGGTCTGGGGGAGCACTCCGTCCCCCACCGGAGATGAGAGTGAGGAGGGGGTTTGGGGGGTCTCCCCCAATCTGGGTTTTTCTCAATTAACGATCGCTTTTCCCTTAAGTCAGTGCCATTTGATTGAAGGTGGTACTACCCCTAGCTGGAAGAGATTGCATAACCGTTCATGCTTTGTTTTTAGCAGTTGTGGGAGTGGCGATCGCAGAGGGGGCATTTCTCCTAAGCGATGAGGTAGAAGGAGCGATCGCCTTTCGCATCTCCCCTCTATTTTGATTATCCTTGTCTAAAGGAGACTATCGAAGTTGATGGACAACTACTGCTCACCAAGACGAAATAAGCTAATCGTCATTCATTATGGAGGTGAGTATGCGATCGCGTCAGCCTAGCAGATGAGCAATTCTCTTTATTTTCATCGTTGCTTGTCATATTCCACCTTGCCGTAATTCAGTTTTATAATCCGGTCTGCCAGATGAAAATAGTGGTCGTCGTGGCTGATGACTAGCAAGGTTTTTCCCCTACTTCTCAATTCTCCTAGAAACTGAGTGTAAAAGATTTCCTTAAAATCCGGGTCTTGGTCAGCTGCCCACTCATCAAATAGATAAATGGGTCTATCTTCTAGATAAGCAGTGAGCAAAGCGAGACGTTTACGCTGCCCCTGAGAAAGCGCTGTGGTGGAAAGTTTTCCACTCTCAACTTTTACCTTGCGCTCCAGTTGAAGTTGCTTCAAGTACTTTTGAGCTTGGGTATCCAAGTTGGTATTCTCTAACCCCAAAAGACTCTCGAATAAATAAAAATCTGAAAAAACTACCGAAAAATGCTGGCGATACCACTCTCGGTTGTGTCGATTAACGGGCTGTCCATCTAGCCGAATTTCTCCCGATTCAGGGATGTAAAGTCCAGTGATCAGCTTGGCAAGAGTAGACTTTCCACTGCCATTACCCCCAACAATAAAGATTAATTCTCCTGAATGCAGCGTCAGGTCTATCGGGCCGAGAATAAAGCTGCGGTCTTCTTCCTCCTGACTGTAATAAGGATAAGTCACACCCTTGAATTCCAAAGGCTGCCAGGAAGACTTAAATGGTAGAGCAACCGTAGATTCCTCAGCGCGACTGGCGAGAGATAAACCCAGTGACTCTATTTTTTGCAAAGCAATGCTAGCTCGACTTAAATAGGGAAGGTTGTTGACGATATTGTCCATCGGCAACATCAAGTAGGCGAAGGCCAAAATGTAGCCAGAGAGATTTTGGGGGCTGATAGCGATTAATTTGGGCAGTGCAAATAGAACAAAACCCACTGCGAAAAAAAACAGCAGCTTACCCCAGCTAGCTGTCATGGCAAATAGAGTTAAACCATCAACATTGTGACGACGGAGCGAAGTAGCAGTTGATTGAAGTTCTTGCGAAAGGAAGACTTGACGCCGTTGAGCATGGAGTTTGAGTTCTTTGATGCCTTCGCTGAGAGTGCGGAAGTGGTTAAACAGTAAATCCTGCTCTTCACGGGCAAGAGCAAGCCACTTTCCCCCTCGTTTCAACAGCCACTGGCAACTACCCATTGCCACGGCACAAAAGCCTACTACCAGCAACGATACTTTCCAGTAGAGCCAGGTTATATAAATCAGGCAACCCACTACAATCGCCAAATCAATGCAGAGAAAGGGAACGATATAAACAGCATTAGTAACGGCTTGAACATCTTCAGTGAGGGTTGCCAGGAGTCGGGGAGTACCGACTTGTTCGAGGTGACTTAATTCGGACGCGAGAATCTGGCGGCTCAGGCGCATCCGCAATTGTAAGACGGCATCCTGGGATAAACGAATCAGCACCACTTGGGAAACAATACTAGTGATGAGGGCGACTAAAGCCAGTCCGATAAAGCTCCAAGTAATGGAGGTAATAGATTCAGTAGTGCTGCCACTGACTGTATTGCTGATTAGGGCAATCAGTGCCGCACTACTACTGCCACTCACAAATCCAGTGACGATCGCAATCGCCACCATCCTCCAGGAAGAACGAAGAAGGAAGTAAATCAGATTCATGTTTGTTGATCGCTCTCCCAACGGAAGTTCTCACTCCACGGGGTTAGGTCAAGCTTGAGATTTAGAAACGTTCAATCATATTATTCCAAAAGCCACAGGCTAATCGGCACTCTGAAGTTAGCTGCAACACTCTCACAAAAACCGTTTTTTGTCAAATACATAAAGTTAGATTGACACTGTATATTCATAAAATTGACACACCTGCGTCATAAGCCCTGCCTATAACCTAATAGCTGGCTGACATGCATTGAATATAAATAATGCAGCTACCCTTTTATCACTACGTCAATGGAAATTTTGGGCTCTACTTTCTTAACGACTTGGACGCTAACGGTTATTGATTTCCTTCTATTAATCCTCGGTTTAGTAGCTGTTTGGTTCTATGGCTATGCCATTCATGCTGCGATCGCTTGGTTGAAGCGTCCCACTCCTGTTGAGCCAAATTTCCATCCACCGATTACTATTCTGAAACCGATTTGTGGTGTAGATAGCGATGCTTACGAAAATCTTGCGTCGTTCTGCCAGCAGGATTACCCAACCTACCAAATTATCTTCGCTGTCCTAGAGAGTACCGATCCGGGAATTGAAGTGGTGCAGAAAATCATTCACTACTTCCCGCAAGTGGATATTCAGTTGGTTGTGAGCGATCGCACCATTGGTACCAACCGCAAAGTGAGCAATCTAGCGAATGCAGTTACTAAAGCTAGGTATGACACCCTGTTGATTGCCGATAGTGATATCCGAGTAGGAACTGACTATTTGCAGCGAGTCGTTCAGCCCCTACGAGATGCTAGAGTTGGTGTCGTCACCTGTTTGTATCGTTCCTTAGCCAGCGGATGGGTGGCAAGACTGGAGGCCGTTGGAGTTGCTACAGAGTTCCATGCAGGGGTTTTAGTCTCCACGAAACTAGAAGGTATCAAGTTTGCCCTAGGTTCAACGATTCTCATCCGTAGAACGGTACTGGAGAAGATTGGGGGATTTGAAGCGATCGCTGATTATCTGGCAGATGACTTCCAGTTGGGGAACCTACCGACTCAAGCAGGCTATAAGGTGGTGCTTTCCGACTATGTAGTTGAACATGTCTTGGCAAGCACCACCTTAGTTGATTCTCTCCGACGCCAAATTCGTTGGGCACGGGGAACAAGAGTTTGTCGTCCGTGGGGCTATTTGGGGCTAATCTTCACTCATGGCACCGTTACCAGTCTACTCTTGCTGATAGCGACTGGGGAGTCAGCCCTAGGCTGGCTTTTCTTAGGGATAACCTGGATGGCGCGATTAGTCATGGGCTGGGTTGTTGGCGTTAGGAGTCTTGACGATCCAGTTGCCAAAAAATTTCTCTGGCTCATTCCTTTGTGGGATCTGATCGGCTTCGCGATTTGGTGTTATAGCTTTATGGGTAATCGAATTGAATGGCGGGGCAAAGGCTGGAGGTTAACCAAAGACGGCAAGCTCGTCGCCATTTCACATGAATCAGCCAGAAGGTTCGCAACCTCAATGATCGCAAACCATCCAAACTCTAAAATCTAACCGATAGTACACAACGCCTTAGGGGCAGGACATATCGTGTCTTTTGCTATCAATGGCAAATGGAACTCAACGAAATCCCTCAACGCTGGGAGGATTGGTAAGTTCAGATTGAGCAGCTAGAAGCCTTGTGTAATCCAAGCTCACCAAATCTTGCCTGTTACTAATTGTTTTTAGGCATTGACAATCTGCTCAAAACAGCTTAATAAAAATTTAATAACATGAGTATGTTGGTTAAAATCTACTATACCTATTCCCAACACGCCTCACTTTTTCTGCCCACCTTACCACCGATTGAAACATCAGCTCGCTCATCAATGATTTAAGGCCAGTCCTAGAGGCACTTTCTATGAGCCTTTAACGTCACCATCTGGGATAATCCGCATTAAATCGACTTTGATACAGTCAAATAGAGCCAAAAATAGTAAAGTTTAGTGACAAACCTCATTACCCTACGGAAGAGTAGTCAGCCTATGTTATTTAAAAAATCGTTGATGCGACACCTTATTTCTGCCGTAGCTGTTACGGGTTGTGTCATCACCGGGTTTTCTGTCAACAGCTGGGCACAGAATAACTCCGGTTTTACCCTATGGAGCGGTGTCGGTCGTGAAAATCAGCTGAACTATTACCTAGATTATGGCGGTCAACCGAACGGCTGGGATCGTTACCGCTTTAAAATCCCTGCCAAGAAATTGGAGTTAGGCGTTGCCCAGATTGCGATTTCTTATCCCGATTATTACGACGGTAAGTTTGATACCAAGAGAGTTGAGGTACTTGCCAAAGGCAAAAAGATACCCATCTCTGAAGTGAAGTGGGATAAAGAAAACCACGTCATTCAGATCGAGATGGAGGAGCCAATCCAGGCGGGGAATAGCCTTGAAATCGTATTTTCGAACGTTAAAAATCCACCCTTTGGTGGAATGTACTACTTTAACGCTCAGGTTCTCTCACCCGGTGATGTGCCACTACCTCGTTACGTCGGAACTTGGATTTTGAGTATTGGTGGAGGTTAGGAGCCCGTCTGTGAGGGGACTGGGGAGAGTCGGTTACAGAGCGAGAAGGTGAGCTGCTCAAAACATGCAACCTTCCAACTTTTAACCGGCTAAGCTTTCCACCCTCTGACCCATGACCCATTTCCTTCGCAGTTGAGATGCTAATCTAGTAGATTGTGACTCTTTGACGAAGCGTCAGCTCCATTGTTTTTGAAGTAACAGCATATGACTCAACGCACTCTACGTGGCACTAGCCGCAAACGCAAAAGAAAGTCGGGTTTTCGCGCACGGATGCGCACCCAAGACGGTCAGAACGTAATTAAAGCTCGTAGAAGCAAAGGGCGTCATCGTCTCTCGGTATAGTTTTAGTGACTATTGGTCGAGTAGTGGTTGCTTTCCTGCTTCAGCCGTCGGTTGTGTCCTCGTACTGGAGTATAAGTGTGGCATTACCTCAAGCCCATCGACTCAGACACTGGCGAGATTTTCAGAACGTTTATCAAAAAGGAATTCGCCGCTCTGGGCGTTATTTAACTTTGCGAGGTCTGCTACAACGAAACAGTACCGTGGACGCCCCGACTTCAGAGAGGTTACCGTCGCCCACAAAAGACAAGCCTCCAACTCGCATTGGCATCTCTGTCAGCCAAAAAGTTAGCAAAAAAGCAGTGGTTCGTAATCGAATTAAGCGGCTCATTAGGGCGGCTTTACGCCAATTGCTACCACAAATTTCCCCAGGATGGCGACTGGTTGTAGGGGTACGACCGGGAGCCGACCAGTGCGATTATGCGCAATTTTTGCGAGAATTAAAGCAGTTGTTGGCAGAAGCCGAGGTATTAAATGGGCATTAAAGAGGAAGTTTTTTACGAAGGTGGCCCCCACGTTGGCGATTTGATTATTAATATTTTGTTAGGGTTCACGGTGATTTGCTTACCCTTGACGGTAGGAGCCATTGTTCGTTCCCTATGGTTACGCTATCGAATTACGGATCGCCGTATCTCGATCACAGGAGGTTGGCAGGGACGCGATCGCACAGACATTATCTTTTCAGAGGTTGTCAAAGTCGTTAAAGTTCCTCGTGGTTTTGGAGGGTGGGGAGACATTGTGGTCACCCTCAAAGATGGCAGTCGTCTGGAAATACGAGCCATCCCCCGGTTCCGCGAAATCTACGACCACATTGCTGAAAAAGCTGCTCAAAAAACTGGAAAACCCGTTGATGCTGTGAAAGCTTAGAGTAATGGGTATGGGAAGATGCCCAACCTTTTGGCCCACAAAAAACAAAAATCAACTCGCTCATATCCCCAAGATTCTGCTTCCCGGTCAAGCCGACTTGGGGTATATCTCGGTGCATACCGGATAACCGTCTCGCATTGGGACGAATATTAGATAGATTAGATTCAGAAAACTTTACAGCGCCTAGGTAGACTTTACACGAATGGATTTTGGTGTCGGGTTTCTTTCCAACAACGTCATGCTGCCAATCCTGGATTTCTTTTACGGGATTGTGCCGAGCTATGGTCTCGCCATTGTAGCGCTGACCCTCGTGATTCGCTTTGCCCTCTTTCCCTTGAACGCTGGTTCCATTCGCAACATGAGGCGCATGCGAATCACCCAGCCGCTGATGAAAAAGCGGCAAGAAGAGATTCAAAAACTCTACAAAGATGACCCAGCTAAACAGCAGGAAGAGATGAGCAAACTCTTCAAAGAGTTTGGTAATCCCTTAGCTGGCTGTCTACCGGTTGTGCTGCAAATGCCGGTATTGTTTGCCTTGTTTGCGACCTTGCGGGGGTCACCGTTTTCTGACGTTAATTACGCCGTCAATCTCCAAATCTTTCCCAGAGAGCAAATGGAGTTGATTCAGCCCCAAGCGTTTTCAACCAAACCCCAAAACATTTACATCGCTGATGGCGTTCATGCCCCAGTGGCGGCTATTCTTCCGGGAGGAAGCCGTTTAGTCGTTGGAGAAAAAACCCAATTAGAGTTTCAAACCGTTGAAGGCAAACCGCTTAGCACATTATTGACCGAGTATCCCGAGACAAAAATTGCTCCCAAATGGCAAGTAACCAAAGGGGCAGAGCACATCCGGCTTCAGGAAGACGGAACTCTCGAAGCGGTAGAACCCGGAGAAGTAACGCTTCAGGGCAGCCTTCCTGGGCTAGCCGCTGACAAAGGATTCCTCTTCATTGATGCTCTAGGGCGTGTGGGTGCTTTTGAACCCGATGGAAGTATCCACTGGGATGTCATTAGCATGATTCTCGTCTTTGGCATTAGTTTGTATGTGAACCAGCTTCTTTCGGGTCAGAATGCTTCGAATGATGACGCCTCCAAGCAGCAAGCAACGGTGAATAAGCTCACTCCAATCCTGTTCTCAGGAATGTTCTTATTCTTCCCCTTGCCTGCTGGCGTGCTGATGTACATGGTGATTGCCAATATTTTTCAGACAGCCCAGACTTTCATTCTGATGCGCGAACCCTTGCCCGAAAACATTCAAAAAATGATGGAGACGCAAGAGAAAGAAACAAAAGCTGGGGAGAAGCGCGAATCACTGCCTTTTGAACGGCGTTCTAAGAAAAAGGCTTCAAGTTAGTTATGGACAAGCAGCTCATGCAGCGGGGTCAGCAGTGGCTTGAAGAACTCCTCCGTTTATCCAAGTTGACGGCACAGGTGACGCCAACAGTAACCGATGACTCAGGTGAGGATAAGCCAAACTATTGGTTAACCATTGATCAAACCCGACTGACTCCCAAGCAAATTGAAATTTTGATTGGCCCGGACGGGGCAGCACTTGATGCGATTCAGTACCTGGCTAATTCCATTTTGAATTTGGGGCAGGACGAAGAGGGGCAAGCCGCATATACTATAGAACTCGACGGTTATCGCCTCCAGCGTCAAGAGGAACTCCGGGCGCTGGCGGATCACGCCGCCCAGACGGTTCGCCAGACGGGTCAAGAATTTGAAATGAAGTCCTTGTCGTCCGCAGAACGGCGTCAAGTTCATACCTTTTTGAAGGAATGCGAGGACTTGGAGACTCAGAGTCGGGGACAGGAACCCGATCGCCGACTGGTTGTGCGTCTACGTTAACGGAAGGAATGACCCACTATTAGGGGTTTGAGATAGCTCTGCCAATCTTGAAGCCTCTAATTTACAGCTGGGTCACTATGAATTACGAGTAAGGATAAGCATCATGGAAGCCATTCATATTCCTTGGCTGCTTAAGCTACCAGAGCAGACAGAGGTCATTCAGGTTAATGAGTGCATTGCGGGTTTAGAGACGCTAACCCCAGTGCGCGGTCGAATGCAAGTGGCCCATCGAGGAAATTATCTAGAGGTTTCGGCTCAAGCAGAAACGATTATTACATTGACCTGCGATCGCTGCTTGCAGCAGTACAACCACCGTTTACAAGTTGATGCCTCGGAAATGGTTTGGTTGGATGAGTCAGCCGACGGGCCCGATGAGGGTCCATTGGAACGGGAAACAGCGTTGGAAGACTTGGTAGAAACGCTACCACCTCAAGGTTATTTTCAGCCAGACGTTTGGCTATACGAGCAACTGTGTCTGGCAACTCCTCCCCGGCAGCTTTGTGACCAGAATTGCCCAGGAATTCAGATTAATGACAAAGGCAAGGGGAGTGCAGCGCTCACAGATCGGCGTTGGCAAGCCCTGGAAGACCTGAAAAAACAACTCCCTGGCTAGTCTGCCTATTTGGAGGAAGAATTAGAAATACGCAATTTTAATTCTTTCGGTTTCCCATAACCTCGGTGTGTCATGAGTTTTAATGATGAGTTTGAGCTGCTTCTACGTGCCCGCTACCCTTTGCTCTATATTCCAAGCCTAGAAGAAGAGCGAGTGGAAGCTTCGATCGCACAGGCGGCTAAACGCTTAGGCGATCGGGCTGTCTATATCTGGGATTTTGTAGACGGCTACCAGGGCAACCCCAATGACGAAGGGTTTGGACGCCGTAACCCGTTACAAGCCTTAGAATTTGTGGATAAAGTAGCTGAAAGCGCAGCTGCTATCTTTATATTAAGAGATTTTCACCGTTTTTTAGACGATATCTCCATTTCTCGTAAACTTAGAAATCTATCACGACGTCTAAAATCCCAACCCAAGAATATTGTCATCCTTTCGCCACAAATTGCCGTTCCTGCTGAGCTGGCGGAAGTACTAACAGTTGTAGAATTTCCTTTACCGAACGCTGCGGAAATCAAAGCCGAAATTCAACGATTGCTCAGCGCTACAGCACAATCCCTAAGTGATAAAGTGCTAGATGAGCTGGTACGTTCCGCGCAGGGGCTTTCTCTAGAGCGGATTCGCCGAGTTCTTGCTCGTGGGATTGCCTCTCACGGCGAAATTCAACCGGAAGACGTGGAACTGATTTTAGAAGAAAAGCGCCAATCGATTCGCCAGACGCAGATTTTAGAGTTTTACCCAACAACGGAAAGAATTTCTGATATTGGTGGCTTGGATAACTTGAAAGACTGGTTGCTGCGCAGGGGAGGGGCTTTTACCGAACGAGCCAGACAATACGGTTTGCCCCATCCTCGCGGCTTGCTCTTAGTGGGAATTCAGGGAACCGGAAAGTCATTAACGGCAAAAGCGATCGCCCACCACTGGCACCTACCCCTGCTACGCCTGGATGTGGGGCGTCTATTTGGGGGCTTAGTGGGAGAATCGGAATCTCGCACCCGGCAAATGGTTCAGTTGGCAGAAGCGCTTGCTCCTTGTATCTTGTGGATTGATGAAATCGATAAAGCCTTCTCTGGCATTGATTCTAAAGGAGATGCGGGAACAACCAGCCGTGTATTTGGTACCTTCATTAACTGGCTAGCCGAAAAAAAATCACCGGTATTTGTTGTCGCCACTGCCAACAACATCCAATCTCTACCCCCAGAAATGCTCCGTAAAGGGCGGTTTGATGAAATTTTCTTTGTGGGATTGCCCAGTCAGGAAGAACGTAGAGCAATTTTTGAGTTACATTTATCTCGACTGCGGCCTCACAACTTAAAGAGTTATGATTTAGACCGCGTCGCTTACGAAACACCTGATTTTTCGGGTGCGGAAATCGAACAAACTCTGATTGAAGCCATGCACATTGGCTTCAGCCAGAACCGAGATTTCACCACGGATGATATATTGGAATCCGCCAGCCAGATTATCCCCTTGGCTCGAACCGCGCAAGAGCAAATCCAATTTTTACAAAACTGGGCAGCTGCCGGAAAAGCCCGTATGGCGTCTAGAGATAGCCGATTAAGCAGTCGCATTCATCGTCAACTTCAGTAAGCAGGTTGTTAATGGAAATGGGTTACAGGTTGAAGGTTAAATATTACAAGTTAATCTTCAACCTTCAACCTTCAACCTTCAACCTTCAACCTTCAACCTTCAACCTTCAACCTTCAACTCCCTATGAGTTTGTCAGGCATCTTTAAGTTTTTATTAGGTTTTTTTATTGGAATTTTATTCCTAGTAGTTTTTGGTGTTGGTGCAGCCTATTACTTCTGGACAAGGCTTTCCATTACTCCTCAAAAACCCATCTTTGCAGAGGAGCAACCGAAGAAGTTACAGACAGCTAAAAAAGCTAGTTTGACTCAGGCATCTAAACCCAAAGCAATCAGTAAACCTACCCCCACACCCAGTAAGTCGCCCGTCAAAGAACTACCCCCAGGTGCTTACAAAGCGCGTGTAACCTGGCCAGAAGGCTTGAGCCTCCGCGACGCGCCGACGCTAGATTCCAACCGTATTGGTGGTGTTGCTGCCAATCAGCAAGTGTTTGTTCTGAAACTCAGCGATGATGGCAAATGGCAACAGGTGCGCTTAGCCGAAGATAATCAAGAGGGCTGGATTAAGGCAGGTAATACGGAAAAAGCCAATAATTGATTACCTAATACATCTAATTTTTTAGTGGAGACAAGGCAGAAGACAAAGGGCAAAAGTCAGAAGAAAGAAAAGATTTCAAGAAAAAAGGGGGTTATCAAAGCGAATTTGGTATTACACCCTGTTTTACTAGTTTTTGAGAAATCTGGCTAGAAAATCTTCTTAATGATTATTTATAAATGGCTCTAAAATTCTGAGTTTCTTCTCGATTTCTTACCGATTTTCTGCCCGAATATTTGACTTCTGAGCAGTATTCTCATGATTGTTGAGTGGAAAACATTCTATGAACACTTGTCCTTGCTGCTCGGATAGGTTACTCCGCCATATTCGCCAAAAAAGCATTTATTGGTATTGTTCGCGATGCAGGCAGATAATGCCCGTTTTGGATGAAAATATTACAAATATTCATTAATATTTTAAAACGAGGAAAGTACTGAATAATTTCCTTTTTTAAGAAATTTTAATAACTGGAAGCACTAATCGATCACTACTTGCATCGGGACTCTAACTGCTGTTCCTTAGGCTTCTTGCAGAAGTCCGAGAGAGGGAAAGATGGGTGATGGGTTCTAACATGAACCGTTCAAGAGTCGTACACCCGTCCTTTCCAAGCGCCGCCTCGTCCTTGCCAGTGCCGTATAGCGGAATCTAGAGTCATCAAGGTATACAGAAAAGCGATCGCAGGCAAGGAAAAGGCGAACCAAGGCGAACACCCATAAAATCGGAGTATGGGTAAGTAAGCTCCAGCCATCAGCAGCCATCCTGATAAACCAGCGATCGCAACTAGCCAGTTTCCCGTCAATCCTCCCCAGATTGCCCCCACCGGAGAAACCAAGTAAATGAGAGTCATCGCGCAGAGGGTTCCTAACAACAGCCAGGGTGAATAGTTCAGCTGTGTATAGGCGGTACGAGCTACCATTTCCCAGATAGTCTCTAGCGACGGATAAGGTCGTAAACTTCGAGTTAAGGACGTGAGTCCTAGCCAAATACGGCTCCTGCTTTCAGCCTTCTCTGAAAAACCACTCGACTTTACAGCTTGAGCAAGGGCACAATCATCAATCAGTGCTTGGCGAACCACCTGAATCCCACCAATGCGATTTAACGCTTCACGACGAATCAGGATACACCCTCCAGCAGCTGCGGCTGTTGGATTAGAGGGGTCATTGACCCAGTTAAAGGGGTAGAGTTTTTGAAAGAAGAAAACGAAGGCTGGGATTAGAAATTGCTCCCAAAAATCCTGGCACCGCAGTAGCACCATCAAGGATACGAGGTCTAAATCGTCTTGCTGTGCCTTAGCAACCAGCCTGCGGAGATTGCCCCTGTTATGCTCAATATCGGCATCCGTAAACAGCAAATAGTCCGGTGCTGAGGTTAAATTTTGGGCATGACGAATCCCTTGCTCCATCGCCCAAAGCTTTCCTGTCCAACCCGCAGGCAGGGGTACTCCTGGAATAATCTCCAGTTGTGAGCTGGTTTTGAGTTCTTGCGCAACTTGTTGGGCAACACTTGCTGTGCCATCGGTGCTGCCATCGTCTACGAGGATGACTGAATAGGAACCAGGATAATCTTGGCTAAGGAGCGATCGCAAGGTGACGGGTAGTAACGCTGCCTCATTGCGAGCAGGCACTACCGCACAAACCGATGGATATAATACTGAGGGGGTGGGCTGTGGCTCCGTTTCGGCTTCTACTAAACGCTGATCGGTGCGCCAAAATTGCCCCCGGAAACCCAGCAATCCAATCCAAATTATCAAGGATAGAAAGGTCAGCCCTAACCCAATCTCAGCCAGCAGCATGGTGAAAATTCTTTACAACAGAAAGAACCTTACACTATCTGTTGGTTTGTGGGAAATGATTTGCTGTACAAATTAGGGGCAACCACGGGGGGATTGCCCCTACAATTACTGAACTGGCGCTCTAGGGGGTTAACAACAGGTGAATCCCAAAGCCAGCGTAATGTAACTGACGTTGGGCATTGAAACTAGAAGAAGTTTAAAGTTTGCGACTGATAAGCAGCTTAGCTCCGATACTGTTAGTAGCAAATTCTTGACGACGGGCTACAGGTAGGGCGACAACAATCACAAACGGTGAATCAGACAGTTGGTTGGTAGGGGATTTGTTCTCCTGCATTGACTTGACATCTAAAACTAAGATGTCTGGGAGCAAAACTGAAGTGAGTTGAGGCTCTGATTTGGTTGCAGTAGGGACAATTATAATGTCAACAATATCACCAGCTTCAAGGTTGCCACCTAACACCATCGCAGGTGTTGCTGGGATGCCAATGGCAACGGTATTAGAAATGCGATCGCTCTCCACCTGGGGACCAAGTTTGTCTTTGCTAAGTGGCTTGTGCTTAGGGACTGGGGTCAGGGTGTAGCGGTTTACAATTGAACTCAGAGTTTTAGCAGAGGATTTTTTTTGTACCAGATCAGTTAGTTGAATCTGGTGATAGGCGGGTAGGTCGCGCACTGGAACAGGGATAAGTTGACGGGTTTGGGGTTCATGCAAACCTAGGTAAAGAGCACAGAAGGCTGAAACTGGAATAGCGATCAACACCCCTAGACGACTGAGGGGCATAGAGAACCGCTTTGGCTTGGTATTTGCATTCATCAGGCTTGTTTCTGACCAGAACTATCAGCCTCATCGTTCGTGTATTTCAACGAGCCAGGTAAGTTTCGATAGAGGAACTGACCGATGGCTTGCCATTGCTCTCTCTCCTCTTTTAGGTTAGTCGGTAGTGGCAAGCGCATCTGAATGAGCAGTTCGTTGCGGTATAAATCAAAAGCCGCTTTGACTTGTTGAGCATAGAGACGTGCGCTGCCTAAAGCAGCATTATAAGCAAACCAAGCTACCAACAATCCCCCCCAGAAGCAAAGTAGGAATAACCACCAAGTTCCACCGACAATGAGTAAATAAATACTGCTCAGAAGCGCAAACGCTCCACCTAAAAAAGATCGAACTAACATGAATTCAAAAGAACTTCTCGCTTCGGCAAGAGTTTGGATAAAATGCTCTGGAAATAGGTTATAAAGCCGAGGCCAGATGAGTACGGCGTCAATTTTATAGCGAATTAACGGGTATAATTCAGCATTCTTTAGGATGTTACCAACGCGGGTTGGCATTACCTGTTCAAGCTGGTTAGGAAGTGGATAATTTAAGTAAATTTCTTCATAATAGGAGGGGTCTTGATCTAGTCTTTCGCCAAGTTCCTTCAGACGGTTTTGATACCAGCTCGTGCTGATTTTTTTTAAGTATCGATTCAAGGGGAAATTCCAGTAACCTTCGTACAGGCGTACTATCGTAGTTAAATTACTGACTAATATGCTAGAGAAGAAAGTTACTAAACTGATAAAGCCAACAATTGTGACTATTTGGAAAGCCGTGTTTTGTTGATTCCAAGCGTTGGCAGTGCTTACCAAATCTCCCTGGCCAGCGATCGCAACAACAACAGACAGGCCACAAAAGATGAAGCTAGGAAAAAAAGCATTAATTAGAAAGCGGCGATCGAAGAGGCTAGTCGCTTTTTCTAGAGCAGCACTGAACATTACAGACTCCTATTCAGGTAGTTTCAGTGTATGTCTTGGTGGAGTTGGATTTTTACAGGTAGGTAGGTAGTCTGGATCGAGGAAGGGGACTTTGTTTGGGTAGCCGCATCCAGGTTCAGCACAAATAACCGTGCCAACTGGAAGCTGGTGTGAACCAGCTAACCCTGTGTCCCCAGCAGCACCTGATAGAGCCAGCTCACCGATTGTCTGCGTCTGCTCAACAGGAGCGCTATCCAAATATTGATTTAAAGTTTCGACGGGTAGGACACCAACAACTTGTTCCTCGTCGTCCAAGGCTATAGCACCTCTCGCCCCTACTTTGAACAGCGTCTCCACTCCCCGTTTTGCTAAATCTTGCATCTTT